>DATGYF010000437.1:0-3427 GCA_035298145.1 Terriglobales bacterium
CTATCCCGTGCCCGATCCCAAATTTCCATTTCTCGGCGTGCACTTCACGCGCCGCATCCAGGGCGGCGTGGATGCCGGTCCAAACGCAGTGCTGGCATTCAAACGCGAGGGCTACAAGCGCACCGATTTCAATCTCCGGGACCTCGCCGGAACCCTTGCCTATCCCGGCTTCTGGCACATGGCTGGAAAATACTGGCGCGATGGCGCCAGTGAATACTATCGCTCGCTGAGCAAGGGCGCGTTTGTGAAAGCGCTGCAGCGTCTCGTTCCTGAGATCGTGAGCTCTGATCTGGTGGCCGACGGTTCGGGTGTGCGCGCCCAGGCGGTGCGCCCCGACGGTTCCATGGTGGACGATTTTCAGTTTGTGCAAGCCGACCGGATGCTGCATGTATGGAACGTCCCCTCGCCCGCAGCCACCGCTTCCCTGCCCATCGGCCGCCACATCGCCGAACTGGCCCGCCAGGCCATGCAGATGTAGATGGAGGACGGGCGTCCCCGCCCGTCTCTTTAGTGTTCTCCAAAAGCCCAGCCGAGCTTTGCTCGGCCTGGACGGGTCGAAGACCCGTCCCCACACGATACCTGCCCTCGCCATTGCCGCATGAAACTGTACAATTGCGAACACACAACACACGGAGGAAACAGCGCGATGGGTTTCGATCTTTCCGGAAAACGAGTAGCCGTCCTGGGCGCGGGCAAGATGGGAGGAATTCTGCTCAAGGCGTTGCTGGAGAAAGGTCTGCTCTCTCCCAAGGCGACCTTCGCCACCGTCCAGCATGAAGACCGGGCGCGTGCCCTGGCGGAAAAGCTGGGCGTCTCAGTGGGCACCGACAATCTGGCCGCCGTCCGCAACGCCGACATCATCTTCGTATGCGTGAAGCCACAAGTTGTGCAGGAAGTGATGGAACAGATTCGCCCCAATGTCACCAGCAAGCAACTCATCATTTCGGTGGCGGCATCGGTGCCCACCAGCCACATCGAAAAGGCATTGGGCAGCGAGGTTGCCGTCATTCGCGCCATGCCCAACACACCCTGCGCGCTGGGCTGCGGGATGACCGCTTTGTGCCGCGGAAAATTTGCCGATGCCCATCACGTGGAAGCCGCCTGCGCCCTCTTCAACGTTGTGGGAAAAACCGTTGTCGTGGACGAAAAGCACATGGACGCGGTCACCGGACTCTCAGCCAGCGGCCCCGCCTACATCTATATCATCCTCGAATCGCTGGCGGAGGCAGGCGTGAAGGTGGGCCTGCCGCGCGATGTAGCCACGCTGCTCGCCGCTCAGACCACTCTGGGAGCCGCGACCGTAGTGCTCGAAACCGGAGATCATCCCGCCCTGCTCAAAGACGCGGTAACCACTCCCGCAGGCTGCACCATCGACGGCATTATGGAACTGGAAGAAGGGAAACTACGCGTCACTTTAATCAAAGCCGTAGTAAAAGCCGCCCAGCGCGCGAAAGAACTGGCTTACGGGTAGTGAGGGCACGACTTTTAGAGGCTGCGGAAAAACTGGCCAATGTCGACCCTTTCGTGGAAGAGCGGCCCTTCAGGGCCGCGTAAGTCGTCACAGTGGAAGAGCGGCCCTTCAGGGCCGCGTAAGTCGTCACAAATGTGTCCGGGCTTCAGCCCCGGTGGTCGCTTCGTCCGGGCAATTTGAGCTTTTCCGCACCCTGTTTTAGTCGCGCCACAATGAAGCCAAATGCTTCGCGCTTTAGCGCCGGCGGTCAGCTCTAAGGGAGCGCGAAGTTCACCGTGACCCGGGTCTCGAACTCGACCACCTTGCCATTAAGCTCGTGGGGCTTGAAACGCCACTGCCGCACCGCATCCGTCGCGGCACCCACCAGCAGAGGATCCCCGCTGATCGTCGTAAGTTTTCGCACCAGGCCGTCGGTCCCAACCAGAACTTTGATCTCGACCGGACCTTGAATTCGCCGCTGCAGGGCTGCCTCCGGATACTGGGGCTCCACCCGCTCCAGCACGTAGCTGTTGGCGGACCCAGGAGAACCCTGCTCCGGCGCGAGCGCTGAATCATCTTCTTCGCGGGTCGCTGCTTTTTGAATCGATCCCGGTTCCATCACTTCGGCCGTTGCCGGAGGCTGGGTTTCCGAGGGCGGCATCCGAAAAACTACTTTGCCATGTTCGTACACCACCAGCCCGCCTGCCGGCTCCATCGTTTCCGCCTTCGGCTTCGGAGCTGGCTTGGCCGGCGGAGTAATTCTGTCCGCAACCGTCTTAGCCGGGACCGGCGGTTCTTCGCGGCGGGACGTGGCTGGCGAAGTTTCAGGCTTCACCGGCGCCATAGCCTGCGTTTCGTCCGGAATTATTGCAGCCGGCGCCGGTGCCCGGTTGACCGCCATACTCCAGCCTACGCGCCCCACCATCCAACCCAGGAGCACGGCCAGAGCCAGCACCGCGGCCGTCAGAGCTCCGGTTCGGTAATCCCGGCCAACCACGGCCGCATCCGCCGGGACCGGTTCCGGCAAGGCTTCGGTCTCGACCGGCTGTGGTAAAACTGCATCACTTGCGAACCGCAGGCTAGGCTCTTCCCCTACTGGCGCCGCCGGTTCTCCATCCATCGCCTCGCGCACGATTCGCAGGATTTTTCGGCTGAGCCCTTGCAATTCCTGCAGGTCAGAAGCACTGAAGGCATGGGGAACCAGCGAAAAAACCTCCAGAACGCCCCACAATTCCTTACCTTCCAGGATGGGGTGGGCCGCGATCGATCGGATTCCAAGATCGCTGCAGGCAGCCGCATTGACCCGGGGATCGACCAGCGTATCGTCGCAAAGTTGCATCTCCCGCGTCTGAAGACAAGCTCCTGAAAGGCCCGATCGAGTATTCAGGAAGACTCCCACACCCGGCGCCTTGTCGCCCAAAGTGGCGCGGCACACCATCCGGTTACCGCGGGCCAGCGCGATCACTGCTCCACTCGATGTAGTGGTCAAGCGAGCCTGCCGCAGGATGTCATGCAGCCGCAGGTCGAGAGAAATATCGGAGGGTAAGTCTTCCTTAATCTGAAATGCCGGGACGCCGCCTGCCTCGGACTCAATTTGCGCGGCATCCGGTTCAGGCCATTCCGGACCGCTGACGCGGTTTTGCACAATGGAAGGATACCGGATTGAGTCAGGCTTCAACATGGTTCGGGCCATGCGAGTGTCCCTGCGCAGCGCGGGATGGCTCCGACAGCAATTGAGCGGAGTTTCGCCTGAAACAAAGGTCTTGTCAACACAAATGAACCCCGGGTAATCAACTCAAAACAATAACTTTATGAATCTGGCCAAGCGCAACTTAAGAAGATGAAATCCTCCCCTCCATTCTATGGGTTTCGTGAGCCATAAAGGCAAAATACTGTTTGGCTCTGAAGCCTGGTAGCGCCGGCGTCTCGCCGGCTGTCGAGGCGGCGTCCCGCCGCCTCAGTGTGGGGGAAGAAGCC
>DATGYF010000438.1:0-4961 GCA_035298145.1 Terriglobales bacterium
CAACGCTTGTGTAGGCCGGGTGACGATCGTGTTCAGGGTCCAGGCGCCGCCGACCAGCACATAGATCGCAGGCAGCCAGGGATATCCCGAGCAGCGGTAGGGACGGGGAAGTTCAGGACGCTTCCAGCGCAGGATGAACAAACCGATCACGGTGAGCGTGTAGGAGAGCACCATGCCGAACATCACGTAGGTGTAGAGCTGGTCGTAGCGGCCGCTCAGAGTAAGCACCGCGCCCCAGATGCCCTGGCCAATCAGGCTGAACGCGGGCGTCCGCCACTTGGGATGGACTTCCGCCATCTTCTGGAAGAACGCGCCATCGCGGGCCATGGCAAAGTACACGCGCGCGCCGCTCATAGTGCAGCTGGCCATGGCGCCGAAGCAGGACAGCGCAATCAGCGCCGAGAGCCACACTGCAGCTGCGGGAGAGAAGAGGGCGACCGCGGCGGCGTGCGCGATGATTTCGTGTTTCGCGATTTCGCCCAGCGGCAGGGCGTAAACGTAGGTCATGTTCATCGCCATGTAGATGATCCCGACGGTGACGACTCCGAGCACCATCGCACGCGGCACATTGCGGCGCGGGTCTTTCACTTCACCCGAAACCCATGTGATGTACACCCAGCCGTCGTAGGCCCAGAAGACTGCGATCAACGCCACCCCGAATGCGGAAATCAATTGTCCCGCGCTCAATCCCAGAGTGAGGCTTTGTCCCGGAGCGGCGGCGAAGTGGTGCCAATCGCCTTTGCCGATGGCAAATCCCAAAATCACAAAAGCGGCCATGGCGGCGAACTTGGCCCAGGTGGCGAGGTTCTGCAGGACCGTGCCCCAGCGCAGTCCGACCACGTTGATCCAGGTCACGATGAAGATCGCAACCAGCGCTACGATATGAGCGCGGGTGAGAACGATTCCGGCAGCGGCGAAGATAATGTGTTCCTGGGAAATCGCGGGGATGATTCCGCCCAGGTATGCCGCCGATGCCACCGAGAGCGCCGCGATAGTGCCGCCGTTGGCCACGCTGAACAGCATCCATCCGTAGAGGAATGCGGGCAGGTCTCCATAGGCTTCGCGCAGATAAACGTATTGGCCGCCGGAGTCGGGAAACATCGAGCCCAGTTCGGCGAACGCGTTGCATCCCAGCAGGGAAATACCTGCACCCAAAATCCAAACCAGCAGGAATAGCACGGGGTGAGGCAGCGGTCCGGCAATGTCTTTTGCAGTGAGGAAAATCGAAGAGCCGATGATGCCGCCACACAGCAGCAGGACGGAATCGAGCAGGCTGAGGCCGCGAACCAGGCTGGGCGATTCCGATTTCGAGGGGGAAGGAGAAGAGGCCGGAGGCAGGCTCATCAATTATCCCATTCCCAGTTCGTCGGGAGATTCCAGCGGAGTTCCACAGCGCCGGCAAATGACCGCGGAACAATCGCCGCAAGTCAGCGGATCGGTAACTTCCTGGCTGCACCGGGGACAATAGAGTGGCTCAGGGTCAGGTTCCGGCTGGGGCTGCGGGGTTGGCGTCATGAAGATGGCAAATGTAGCATATCCTTCGTGTACCTTGGTGTCCTTCGTGGTTAAAGATTTAGAGGAATAACTACCAAGGACACGAAAATACACGAAGGAGAACACTCTGCCCGACAAGTCCCGCACTCCGGATGAAAACCTGCAGCTGGAATTTAATCGCTGGGCGCTGGCCGGTGAAGGCCCGAAGATGGAAAACCATCATCTCGACATCACCGAGAAGACTCTGCGGCTGATGGACCTGCGCCCGGGCGAGCGCGTCCTTGATCTAGGTTGCGGCTCCGGTTGGGCCACCCGTCTGCTTTCCCGCCTGGTGGGCGATGGGCCTGAAGGTTTTGGCCAGGTTGTAGGTCTCGATGTCTCCGACGAAATGGTCCGCCAGGCACGCGCGTCTTCGAAAGACTTTGAGAATATTCTGTATGTCTGGGGATCGGCGCAACAGATTCCGTGGGAGGAAAACTTCTTCGACAAAGTCTTGTCGGTAGAATCTTTCTACTACTACGCGGACCAGGATCGTGCCCTGTCGGAATTGTTTCGAGTCATGGCGCCGCATGGGCGCTTGTTCATCCTGATCAATCTGTACCGCGACAATCCCTACTCGCTGCAATGGGTGGACAAGCTGAACGTTCCGGTGCATGTGCGCTCCGAGGCGGAGTATGTCGAGCTCCTGAAGAAACACGCTTTCGAGAAGGTCGAAGCGCGGCGCATTCCGGATGACACGCCCACCCCGGACGACTACCAGACCAAATCTTTCCACACTCTCGACGATTTGCGTGCTTTCAAAAAGATGGGAGCGCTGCTGCTGACCGCATCCAAGCCCGACTTGCGAACCCCGGCTCCGGGCTACACAATTTACTAGGCCCCGGTGTGGGGCGGGCGCCCTCGCCCGCCGCCTTTGATTTTGACCTTGTGTCCTGCAGGAGCAGTGCACTTTCAACTGAAGATTGAGTTAAACAAGATCAATTTCGAAGGCGGCCGGCGAGGGCGACCGCCCTACACGCGGCAGCTACTTCGCCAGGCGGTTGTATTTCTTCAACACCTCGCGCAAACGATCATGCGGCAGGCCGATGACCTCAACGTCGTTGATGCCTTTCATCGTTTTCGCGGCCACCATGGCATTGATCACCGCTTCTTCGGTGGCCTGAACCGTAGCGAGGAAGATCGGGTTCAGGCGCTGGTTGGGGAGCATGGTCAGCTGGTGCACGCCCTTCGGCTCCGCCGCTCCCGGATTCGCGGTTGAGAAGGCGATAAAAATGTCTCCCGAACCATCGCCGGAGAAGCTTCCATCCCGACCCAGACCCAGCGACACCTTCCGGGCCACGCGCTTCAGTTGGGTCGGAATCAAGGGAGCATCGGTGGCCACGACCACGATGATGGAACCGATGTCGTCATCGCGAACGGTATGCTCGCCGATCTCCCTGCCTACCGGCACTCCCGCGATGCGAAGCTGGCTGCGCGATCCGTAGTTACACTGCACCAGCACCCCGACCGTGTAGCCTCCGTACTTTGAATCGAGCACGCGCGAGGAGGTCCCGATTCCGCCTTTGAACTCGTTGCAGATCATGCCGGTGCCGCCGCCCACGCTGCCTTCTTCGACCGGGCCGCCCTTCGCGCTGTCGAGGGCATGGAAGACATGCTCCGGCTTGACGTGAAATCCGTTGATGTCGTTCAGTTCACCATCCCAGGTTTCCGCCACCACGGGCAATGACCACCAGTAGCCGTCGTCATCCGGGGGAGCATTCTTTACCCGCCAGGCGATGACCGCGTCGCGCACCACGCCCACGCTATGCGTGTTGGTGATCATCACCGGGCCATCGAGAAATCCCGAGTCTTCGACCCACGTGGTCCCGGTCATTTCGCCATTGCCGTTGAGGGTGAACCAGGCGGCGAAGACCGAATCCTTGAAATTGTGGCCACGGGGAAGAATGGCGGTCACGCCCGTACGGACGGGACCGACGCCGATCTTCAGCGGGCCACTGCCGGAAATCAGCGTGGTCTGGCCGACCTCCACGCCCTTCACATCGGTTATGGCGTTAAGCTGTCCGGGGGTGCCGTCGAAGGGAACGCCCAGGTCGCGGGCGCGAGGTCCGTTTTGGGCCGCCGCGGTGGAGAGCAGCAATGAAAAAAACAGGGCAACGAGCAATGCCCGGCGTGCTTTCAGCATCCAAGTCTTGCGTGATAAGTTTGGCAGCATAGGGTATCCAGTGTTCGGCCTGGGATACAATTCCGTCAAGGCGGAGGGTGGAATGGAAAACTGGAAGGTGGCGCTGGTGAGTGGTGCCGCGGGCGTGGGCACGGCGATGTTCCTGAAGAAAAAATGGACGGCTGGAGTCATTCTGGCGGGCGTCGGATTAGCCACATTGGCGTCGGAATATCCCGAGAAATTCGCCGAAGTGCGCCGGCGGCTGCCCGATTTTATTGAGCGCGGCAACAATTTTCTTGAGGTTGCCACCCGGGTGGGAGACCGTCTGGCGGAAGCAGCGGAGAGCCGCTCCCAGACATGGTACGAGTCGCTGCTTACTCACTGAACGCCGCTGGCGGTGGGCCGGTTACTCGATGCCCAGAGTTTTCCGGGCATCGGGGCTGAGCCGCTCTGGAGTCCAGGGCGGAGTCCACACTACGTTGACGGTGGCATTGCGCACTCCGGGCATCTGTTCCACCCGGGCTTTGACTTGCTCACCGATCATGACGTGCGAGGGACACCCTTGGGCGGTAAGCGTCATTTCCACGGTTACGTCCTGCTTTTCTTCCGGCGCGGGTTCGAAGCGGACGCCGTAAATCAGTCCCAGATCGACAATGTTGACCGGAATTTCCGGGTCGTAACACTGCTTCAGGGCGCTTAGAACTTCGTCCTCGGTAAGGGTAGCCATGCGTTCTCCTGGTCGATACTGATAGTTTACACGCCCGGGTGCGATCGATGTTGAAGGCAACAACCCAATGACCTCAGAAACCAGGCGGAAAATCCAGTTGGTGCTGGCAGTGGTGATTGCCGCGGCAGCTCTTCGCGCCGGCTATGTTGTGTATGAGCGGCGCGCGAGCACAGCGAAGGAAACGCGGCAGCAGGCGCCGCCCCTGAATCCTGACTATTACGTCGTTCCCAAGAAACTCTATCCTTATGATCTGAAGTCCGCCAAACAACTTACCCAGCAACCGGTGTGGGTCCGGGAAGGTTACCGCTTTACCTACTACCCTTACAACCGGACGCGCCACCGCACGGATTTTGCGCATGAGGCCGGACTGCTGCTGCCCATCCAGAAGCTGGAAATCAAGGATGTGGTCACCGATACCGCGCCGCACTCCGCGCATCTGCATCAGGTGATGGCGGTGTTCGAACTGGATGGCAAGAGCTACGCCGTCCCTATTGGTTCGCAGACCGGCGACAATTATCAGATCTATTCCGACGAAATGTTCTTCATCCAGGATCCGCATGAGTTGTACAAGCACTGGCC
>DATGYF010000439.1:0-9518 GCA_035298145.1 Terriglobales bacterium
TGCCTTCCTGGTGGCGGGCTCGATTTTTCCCTACTTCTATGCCCTGGTGGGAGAACGCAATCCCAAACAGGCGCCACAGCCCAAGCCGCGTTCGGAGTATTCGCAATTGGCCTGCGACGCTTTCGAGCTGATCCGCCGGGCCGGGCCGATTTCAAAGCAGCAGATGCGCGAAGACCTGGGCGGAAGCATTTCGTTTGTCGCGCTCGACCACGCTTTGGGGGAACTCTGGTCGAAGCTGCGCATCACCCGCGTGGACTACACGCCGGAGGAGGGCGCGTTCTGGGACGTGCTTTACCGCTGGGCGCCGGACGCGGTCCGCGAAGGCATCGGACTGTCGGTGGGAGAAGCGCTGTCAGCGCTGTTGTCGAAATATCTGGATTGCGTCATCGCCGCTGACCAGCAGGAAGTGGAATCATTCTTCGGCAATTTTGTTCCGCGCTCCCGGGTCAAGGAAGCCATCAACGCGCTCCAGGCAGCGCGGGAACTGGATTTCATTCGTGTGGGCAACCGCTCCTTGATCCAGTTGGCGCAACCCAAGGCCCCGGTGATCGCCAGCAACCCCGGGGGAACAAACCGTGTGAGGACGCGCACTCCTGCCCGTCCGACAAAATCGTCCCGCGGGGGTTAGGCAACCATTGAGAACAAATCCATGAGATCGGCGCGAATCCGTGGCGATGTCCAGCCCGAACAATTTCAAAAACTTATTTCACGACGTCTTCCGTCTTCTCCGCGCCTTTCTTGACTCCGTGACCGACCGCCTTCGCGCCTTTTGTGATGCCGTGCCCGGTCTTCTTGGCTACGTGAGTCGTACCCTTGGCCACATCCTTGGAAGTGTCGGCCGTCTTGTCGGCCGCTTTGTCAGTCGCATCCGCGGTCTTCCTGGCGGTCTTCTTGGTAGCGTGGGCGGTGTCCTTGGCCGCGTCTTTGGTTGCGTCCGCAGTCTTGTCAGCCGCCTTGTCGGTCGCATGCGCGGTCTTCTTGGCCGCCTTCTTGGTGGCGTGGGCGGTGTCCTTGGCCGCATCCTTGGTTGCGTCCGCAGTCTTGTCGGCCGCTTTGTCCACGTCGGATCCCACGCTTTGCGAGTAGGCGAAGGATGCGAGACCGAGCAGCATCGCCGCGACAACTGTTGTCCATCTTGCTCTCATACTGCCTCCTGATGTTGGTTGAAACCGGTTCCGAGGGAGTATCCAGCATTTGGGGCGCAAACGCAACGCCGCGCTGCCGTGGCCCGCAACTCATCTCAGGAATGAGGCCGCGGCGCGATAGCTCACAATATTGGGATTCTCAGTACGAACTTGCTGAAGCAGTTTTCCGCAAAGGGGATTCAGTTTCGCGATTCGAACGCGCTGCTTTGAATTGTTGTAGAAGCCGGAGGGCCAGGAAGGGCAGAAAAATACCGGAGACCAGTCCCAGGTAGGTATGGGCGAGTATTTCCTCGCCGACACGACCCTGCAGATTCGGCAGGTCTCCCGAAAGGGTGTAAGCGACGGCACCTTGAAGACAGAAGCTTAGCCCCAACCCGACCACAACCGGCAGGGACCCCAAGCACACCGCCGCGAGAACCGTCGGCTTGGCCGCCAGCCGATACGCGATACGGACATAAAGGCATGCGTCGATGGATAGCGTGATTGCCATAATGGCGACTGTGAGGTTGCCATGCAGCCATCGGTCCTGGATTATCCGTGTAAACGATACCGGGAAAAAGACGAGCAGAAAGGCAAAAACCAGGGAAAGACAGGCTACGGTGAAGGCCGGATCCGCAAGCCGCACCGTTACCGTACGGCCTGGTACCTTGGCCAGAGCTGGAGCCGGGGCACTCACGAGGCTGCCACCTTGGCAAAACGGTCCAACAGGATTTCAATCACAACCGCCATGCTGAACACGAGAAACGCCAGGTTACGCGAGTCGCGCCAGGCTCTTTCCGGGCTGTTATGCATGCCGGTAGCGCTTCGGCAGTAGCTTTCGATCCACACCGCCGCTGCCATGGTGCCGCTCAAGGCCAACAGGACTGAGCCGAGGGCTCTGGTTTGGGGCATGTAGTGTGACTGCAGGAGGTCCCAGATAACCGAGATTCCAAGCACCAGGCTGATGAGGCCTAATTCTCCGCGCTCGAATAGCTGTTTGGGACGGGGTCGAAGGTTGCTGCCGTGCTGGTCAGCCCATGCCAGTGATGCCGCCCACGGCACAAAGACACCCAGGATCAGGTATAAGCTGATCCATAAGAGCCATTTAAGCGACATCCAGTCTGCCATCATTGCCCAATGCACCGAACCCACAAAGCCGCAATCTAACCGCCAGGTCAAACCCGGTCAAGTTACCCTGGGCACAAGACCCTCGACCGGGCCGGGCGAATCCACCGGGCTTTTTTACGACTTAGGCGAAATCCACCTTTACCGCAAAGTTCCCCAAGAAAGGCCGCAAGACGCAAAAGAGTGCTAGGACATCGGCTGCAATGAGAATGTTGGCCCGGCCGGGCATCTCTCATTCCAGTTCACCCTCGAGCGCGTTGAGAGTTTCGTCATCCACGTCCCACTTTTTCAGGATGGCGAAGATGGTCTTGGAGGCGAACCCGGCGCGCATCAACTGGCGGAAGACGCGGGCCACGTCCTTCTGGCTCTTGGGTTTTTGCAGCCGTTTGCGATGCAGGTAATCGCGGGCCTGCTGCTCTTCGTTGACCTCGTCATAGACCGAACCCACCGCCTTGTCGATCACTTCGCCGTGCACGCCCTTGGCTTTCAGGTCGGTGATCACGCGCCGGCGGCCAAACTTTTCATTGTCCCGGCGGAAGGAGGAAAACGCGGCGGCGTATTTGGCGTCGTTCAGGTAACCCTGGTCCTTCAAACGGCGGATGACCAGTTCCACCAACGTCTTACCGTATTCGGTATCGGCTTCAACCCGCGGCCGCAGCAGGCGTTTCAGTTCAGCCACCGAACGCATGCGGCGGGCCAGCGCGCCTACCGCATATTCGTAGAGCACATCTTCGGAATCGGTCGTTTTGGGGCGGGGAAACGGCATACGAGGCCCGATATTTCAGTCATGTAAATTGTTTGTAAAAAAACAGGATCGCCTGCTCACTGCAGCTTGAGCTTGGAACTCCTGTGCTACCAACTACGTATACACCAGGGATGGATGAAATTCACGGAATGAGCGGAAGCCGGGCAGTGACTTTCCTCCCGTACGGTCGTCTATCATGAAAAGAAAATGAGGGAGTTCAGTCATGCTTACCATAGATGTGGAAAAGAGCAGCGGAGTGGCCGTGGTGCATTGCAGCGGGCGCCTGGTGCGCGGCGTGGAGGTCTGCACGCTCAGGAATGCGGTGGTCTCGGAGAAGACCACGCGCATCGTGGTGCTCGACCTCTCGCAGGTGGAATTCATGGATGCGGGCGGGTTGAACGCGCTGGTGTCCCTGTACCACTGGACGCGTAACCACGGCATCCAGCTCAAGCTGACGCAACCTTCGCGCCTGGTGCACGAGATGCTGACCCGCACCCGTCTGAACCGGGTGTTCGAGATATCGTCGCTGCACGACGCCCTGGCCATCCTGAGTGGCGCGGATTGTCATCACGCGAAATACGCGGCTGGATATATGGTCCAGGCGCACGCCCTGGCGGCCAAATAAGGCGACGTTCGCGCGGCGCGGGGGGGGGTCAAAAAGCTAGACAAAAGGGGCGCGCATGAAAAAATGCGCGCCCCCGGTTTTTGCAGGCGTGCAACTTGCTTACTTGCCGCTAAAGCCGGTCTGCTGCATGGCATTGCGGGAAATGTCGCTGGTGGAAGAGACGCCCTGCATCCGCAACTTGAAGTCGTCGGCGTTGGATGCGTTTTCCAAAGCGGTTTCGTAGTTGATCAATCCTGCCTGGAATAAATCCCATAGCGACTGGTCAAAGGTCTGCATGCCGTACTGCGAAGTTCCGGCAGAAATGGCGTCGCGGACGGCGCGCGTCTTTTCTGGAACCAGGATACATTCGCGGATGTACGCGGTGTTGATCATGACTTCGACGGCAGGTACGCGGCCGTCGCCGTCGCAGCGTCGCACCAGGCGTTGGCTGATGACCGCGCGCAGGACCGCAGCCAACTGCAGCCGGATCTGCTTCTGCTCGGGCGGCGGGAAGATCGCGATAATACGGTTGATGGTTTCGACCGCGTCCAGGGTGTGCAACGTGGAAAACACCATGTGTCCGGTTTCCGCGGCGTGCAGCGCGGTGCCGATGGTTTCCAGATCACGCATTTCGCCGACCAGGATGACGTCGGGATCCTGACGCAGGGAGGCGCGCAGCGCAGCGCCGAATGACGGCGTGTCCACTTCCACCTCGCGCTGGTTGACGTATCCCTTCTTGTCGCGATGGAGAAATTCGATGGGGTCTTCGATGGTGATGATGTGCTCGGCGCGGGTGGAGTTGATGCGATCCACCATGGCGGCCAGCGTGGTTGACTTACCGGAGCCGGTAACACCGGTGACCAGAATCAGCCCGCGCGGCATTTCGCAAACCTGCTCCACGATCTTCGGCAGATAGAGTTCGTCGAGGGCGCGAATTTTCGTGGGAATGACGCGCAGCACCAGTCCCACGTTGCCGCGCTGCTGGAAAACGTTCACACGGAAGCGGCCCAGTCCGGCGACGCCGTAGGCCATATCGATTTCCGTAGTTTCCTTGAATTTTTGTTTTTGGCGCGCAGACATCATGCTGAACGCCATGGTCAGCATGTCCTCGGCACTGACGCGCGGCTGGTCGGTCAGCGGAGTCAGGTCGCCATCGATGCGCAGATGGGGATAGTTGCCAACCTTCAAATGCAAGTCGGAGGCCCGGCGCTCCATGGCGATGCGCAGTAAATCATCGATATTCATTCAACACTTCCCCCCAATAGCTTCCCGTATGATGACGCGAAAAGTCACTCAGCCCAAGATGACCTAAGTAACGAAAGAGGACGTAGCCGGGACAAGCCTTTTGGACTAGAAGACCACCTAGGGGTGGGCACTCCTAACTCAACTCTGCCATCCCGAGCGGAGTCGAGGGACCCGCTTTAGGCCTGCGGCAGGCTAGCAGCAGGTCTTCGACTCCGAGAACGGACGCGCAAGCGAGTCCGTCCTCTCCGCTCAAGATGACAGGTTGGTTTAAGCCGCGCGGGCAATCGATCAGTGAGTACGAGCATTGTGCGGCCGCAGCGCGATTGTCGTATCAGGACGCTCTCAAGCATCGCCGATTGAACCACGAGGCTGAAATGGAGTGGACTTAGTCCACAGACTTAGTAGTTCGGAAGGTGATGCCACGGACCACGTGGGGACAGCCGCCCTCGGCTGTCCGGGCGGGCAAGGCCCGCCGAGGGTGGAAGCATTCCTACTTTTCGAAGGTTGTGCCGGAAGCCAAGACCGCGGACAGCCGGGGGCGGCTGTCCCCACGTGGTTCTTGCTATACGCCGACGGGCTGCTTGCTGCCCACCGCCACCGGGGTCAGCCACTTGTATTTGTCGGCCTTTTCGCCCTTGATGATGGCGTAGAACTCCTTCTGGATGGCCTTGGTGATGGGGCCGACCGCGCCCTTGTTCACGCTGATCTTGTCCACCGACCGAATAGGAGTGACCTCGGCAGCGGTGCCGGTGAAGAAGGCCTCGTCCGCGATGTAAAGCAGCTCGCGCGGAATGCCCTGTTCGGTGACCGGAATGCCCAGGTCGCGGGCGATCTGCAGGACGGATTCACGGGTGATGCCAGGCAGAACAGAATTGCCCAGCGGGGCCGTATTCAGCACGCCGTTGCGCACCACGAAGACATTTTCTCCCGAGCCTTCGCTGACATAGCCGTTGGCGTCGAGCGCAATGCCCTCGACGTAGCCGTTGACGATGGCTTCCATCTTGATCAGCTGCGAGTTCATGTAATTGGCGGCTGACTTGGCCATTGCGGGCAATGTATTGGGCGCAATTCGAGTCCAGGACGAGATACAGACGTCGGCGCCTTCCCCGGAATCCGATGAAAGATACTTGCCCCAGGGATAATTGCAGATATAAACCTCGGTCGGCGAGTTGAACGGGTTGACGCCGGCCTCGCCATAGCCGCGCAGCACAATAGGGCGAATGTAGCAGGGCCAGACGCCGTTGTTTTTCACCACCTCGGCCATGCCCTCGACCAGTTCTTCCACGCTGAAGTCCACATCAATGCGGTAAATCTTGGCCGAATCCAAAAGCCGCTGCATGTGTTCCCTGGCGCGGAAGATGGCGGGGCCGGTGGGCAGGGCGTAGCAGCGTACCCCCTCAAACACCGAGGAACCATAGTGGACGACGTGCGACATCACGTGCAGCGTGGCCTTGTCCCAGGGGATGAGTTTGCCGTTATGCCAGATTTTTTCGGTCTTTTGGATCGCCATGAAAACTCCTACGGACTGCCTCAATTATAACCGAGGAGAGACGCCGATCAGGTCTGGGTTGAGCGCGTGAACACGGTTACACAGGTAATCATCGACCAACAGCGGGGACTACTGACCTGTCATCCGGCGGGCGCTAACGAGTTCAATCACGCGATAGGGGTCCTTCGACTGCGCAGGAAGCCCGCGCGCGGGCTTCCTACCCCGCTCCGGATGACAGTTCTTTTCAAACTGGCTGCCGCTAGTTAGTTCCTGAAGGTATGCTCGCCTGCACGGTCCCAGGGTGTTCATCCCCGCGGAAATACTTGCCCTTGGCCGCAATCATCTCCGGCATCGCGACGTAGGGCTTGCTGTAGTCGTTGGCCGCATTCCAGAACAGGAATCCGATCCCGCCCTTGTTCTTCGCGGTCAGCACCTGGGTTTCGATGTATTGCGGTGAATAGGTCCTGGTTCTCCAGCGGAAGGCCTGCAGCCAGGGCCGTATGACCACGCCGCTGCCCTGAGTGATCTTTTCGAAACGTTCCATGGAAACACCGATGAAGTGCTCAGGCGCATCACCGGGGCGCGCAATTCCATCCATGCCGAAGAAGTGTGAGGGATAGATCATGGGTGAAAGCACGTCGCAATATTTGGCCATGCGCACGATGTCCTGCCCGGTGTGCGCGAGATCAACCGGGCGCTGCCAGGCCATGATGCCGAAAACATCCAGCGATAACAGCGCGCCCGTGGGGTGAAGCTCGGCGTAGGCGTGTTTCAGGAAGTCGGCAATCACGTCCGAGCGATGCCAATCCGGATGTTCCGTCTGAAAGTAAAAGCCGGCATCTTTCTGGTCGCCTTCGGCGGGAAAGCGCACATAGTCAAACTGGATTTCGTCGGCTCCGGCCTCGGCGGCTTTCTTGGCCAGGGCAATGTCATACTCCTGCACCTTGGGCTGGGAAGGATCGGTCCATACCAGCTTTCCGTTCTCGCGCCATGCCTGGCCGGTCTTGTGCGACTTCACGGCCAGTTCAGGATGAGTCTCCACCAGCCGCTGGTCGCGGAAGATGGCGATGCGGGCGATAGCGTGCATGTTCTGCGAGTGCAGGAAGTGGATGTACTTCGGCAGGTCATGGAAGGCGCTGCGATGGGCTCCCAGCAGCGGATGATCGAAGGGGATGGTGACGCTTCCGTCGCTGTCCTTGATATCGAACACCACGGCGTTGCCGCCCACTTCACGCCAGCGGCGGACGATGCGTATGCCGCGGTCACTGGCCGCCATGATGCCGGTGAGGTACACGGCGCGCACTTCATAATCACGCGCCACCGGGATCGATTTCTCTACAATCGGCATGGGCAGCAGTCCGGGAATGATCACCGGCTGGCCGGCCTTCAGGAAGGTGCCTTTGAAATCGGCGTTGGCGTTGCGAATCGCCTCGCTCAGTTCGGTAGAGGTCAAATACGAAGTCTGCGACAGATAATGCCGGGCCACCAGCGGAATACTGTCGCCCCGCTTGGCTACATAAAGCGCGCTGCCCGGCGGAGCCACCACGCTCAGGGACGGCTCCGGGGCCTTGGGGACGAGCGGAGTTGACGGCCGCGAGGTGCGCAACAGCTTGGGTTTCGCGGTCTGGGCGAAAGCCGGCGAAACCATCGCCAGCAGGGCCAAACTTAAAGAAATAGACAGGATGGCAGCAACCGATGTGGGGCCCGATGGACGCAAAGTGATCTCCATGAAAAGCGACGGTTTTCACGGATGCTAGCGTCGGTCAAACCAGGTCACCAGATAACGTCGGGCCAGTGTTGGCCAGGTCCATGCACCGGACAAGCCAAGGAACTTCCAGGTAAGTGGCAAACTATTTCCCTTTACCCTACTGCCGGTGCGAAGTAACGTCGTGCCTTTTTTCCTCCTTTCCGCATCTAAACCATACAGACAATTGGGAATTGCTGGTTCGCTCGGGATGGAGAGCCGTTTGCAGTAATCGTATTGCCGAAGATGGAGGGTGACGGAACTTGTCGCTCTCATTACGAGACGGCGGACCCGCTCTTTCAGGAAGTACCCAGGGCCCAGAAAAGGAAAAGCAGGGCCAGACCCTATATGAAAACCGTCGTCAACACCACGCTAGACCCCACTCGTCGCTCCAATGATGCCCGGGAGTTTGAAAGCGCCCTTCGCCGCAGGATCGTCGGTCAGGACCAGGCCGTCGAGAAAGTGGTGGAAATCTACCAGATGTTTCTGGCGGGCCTGAATCCTCCAGGACGTCCGGTTGGCAACCTCCTGTTCCTCGGACCCACCGGTTCGGGCAAGACCCGGGTGGTCGAAGCCATGGCCGAAGCCCTGTTCGGCGATGCCCGCGCCTGCATCAAGATTGACTGCGCTGAATTTCAGCACTCGCATGAAATTGCCAAGCTGATCGGCTCGCCTCCGGGCTATCTGGGCCATCGGGAAACCCATCCCTTGCTCACTCAGGAAGCCCTGAACCAGTGGCATACGGAGACGCTCAAACTTTCGATTCTGCTGTTCGACGAAATCGAAAAGGCCTCGGACTCGCTCTGGCAGTTGCTACTGGGCATTCTGGACAAGGCAACCTTGACCCTGGGCGACAACCGCCGCGTGGATCTTTCGCAATGTATCATCATCATGACCTCGAACCTGGGGGCTGGAGAGATGAGCAACATGGTCGATGGCGGCCTGGGCTTTTCGCGAAAGGCGCTGCAGGTGGATGCAGCTTTCGACGACAAGATCAGCCGCACTGCTGTGGATGCGGCCCGGCGCAAATTCAGTCCGGAGTTCATGAACCGCATCGACAAGTCCGTAGTCTTCAGGACGCTGCGCTCGGAACATCTCCAGCAGATTCTGGAAATCGAGCTGGGCATGGTACAGCAGCGCATTCTGATGGCGTCGGCGGTAAACCAGTTCGTCTTCAGTTGCACGCCCAAGGTGAAAAGCTTCCTGCTGCACGAGGGGACTGATCCGAAATATGGCGCACGGCACCTCAAGCGTGCTATCGAGCGGCATATCGTCTTCCAGCTGGCCAATCTGGTCGCTACCGGACAGATCAAGCTGGGGGACTTCATCCGCATTGACATGAGTGCGGAGGGCACGCTCATGTTCGTGAAGGAAGCCGAGAACGCCATGGTTCCGATGTTGCTGGAGCGCCAGGGCGTGGCCGCGGGAGCGCTTCCCATGGC
>DATGYF010000440.1:0-1843 GCA_035298145.1 Terriglobales bacterium
GGACGATGGTCAGCGTGATGGCGGCAAAGCGATAGGCGCTGCCCAGGCGCAGCACGGCCGAGAGCAGTCCGCACACCAGGATTCCGGCTCCGTACACCATCCAGTTGGCATTGAAGTAAGTGGCGATCAGGGCGCCCAGGACCGCGCCCAGGGCTGTCCCAACGAAACGCTGCCATGCCAGCGCCAGAGGATCGGTAACCGAAAGCAGGATGACGATGGTGGAAATAGGCGCCCAGTAAAATTCCGGAAGCTTCACGGAGCGGGCCAGCAGCGTGGACACAACCGCGGCGATGGCGGTCCGCAGGGAGTGGAAAAGAGCTTCGCGGGTGAGCCCCAGGCGGGTTGACCATGCACTCATACAGCGGGCAATTGTATCGTGCGGACCGGAGAAGTCTCGCGGGCGAGTCGCCCGCGGCCACGCAACCTGACGGCACAACCAACGTACAGCCCAAGGCTTGCCAATCTGAACCGACCTGGACGTTATGCACCAGGCGTCGGGCGGAAGGACGCAGCGGTCACCACGGTAATCCAAAACCCCATAATTCTCTTTCTCGTTCAGACAGGCGCGCTACAATCGCGCCAAACCCCGTGGATATTAAGCGCATCATCAGCACGTTCACTTACCGCATTGAGCCCAAGCCCGAAGGCGGATTCATCGCCCATGCCGGCGATCCCGGCCTCCCTCCGCTCGAAGCCCCCACGCGCCAGGAGCTGCAGGAAAAGATTCAGGAGAGCATCGGTGCCGCCGTGGCCAGGGAATTTCCCGGATTAAATCTTCCCTCGGAAAACCTCCCGTCCGGAAATAAGGGGCCCAAGTTCGCCTTCCACGTTGAAGCCAAGCCGGGCGGCGGATTCAGCATTCATTCCCACGATCCGAACGCAGCCGCGATTGAAGGAGCCAGCCACGAGGAAATCGAGCACCCCTTCGCGGAAAAGCTTGCCGGCGTGGTTGGCAAGTACCTCCTGCCCGAACTGTCTCAGACCCTGACCAAGCAGGGTGGGGCCGGTGAGATAAAGGTATTCGTGGACCGGAAGGCAGGCTTCAGCGAAAGCACCGGCCCCAAAACGGTGACCTTCGGCGGCGCGCAAACTTTTCGGCCGTCCGGCACGCTTCAGCCCCCAAACATCGACAACTCGCCCCTTGCTTTTGAGAAAAGCAAGAGCTGGCCCATCTTCCGTTTCCTGCTTACATTGCTGGTGATCGCCGCGCTGATGTACTTCTTCCTGCATCGCTGAAGGCTGTGCCGAGCATCGCTCGGCCTGGACGGGTCGGAGACCCGTCCCCACACGAGCGCTACTGAAACTCTACAGTGATCAGTTTCGCGTTCTGCCTTCCAATGTTGGTCAGGGCGTGGGTCAAGCTGCCTTTTTCCCAGGCCACGTCTCCGGCCTTGAGTCGGACCTGCGACGGGGCCGCGCCTTCGATATCGCTGCGCAAGTCGAGATCGGTCACGGCTACGACCAAGTAAGGGCCGGCGTGATGGTGTTTGGGCAGGACGCCGCCCGGCTGCAGTTGGAGTTCGGAGGCGCGCGCGCCGTCCTTTACGAACAGAATGTCCAGAGTGCCGCCGTTCAGGATGTGCAGGCCTCTTTCTTCGTCCCACTTGGGCGGCGGCGAGCGGCGGGCCTTTTCGTCCTGCAGGAGTTCGATGGTGATGTTGCGGAAGGGCTGATCGGAAAGATTCTTCGCGACGTGGGCAAAGCCGCCGGGAAGGACGTGGGTCTCTCCATCCTGCAGGGTGATCGTGACTGGAGGCTTGCCCGCGACATCATTCTCCACGTGCGCGGCTCCCAGCGTCACGTAGATATAGTCGTGGCGATGGCGGTGCATGAGCGTGGCCGC
>DATGYF010000441.1:0-6657 GCA_035298145.1 Terriglobales bacterium
ACCGTCGGGGTGGTCGATGCGGATTCCCGACACCAGCGATTTCCGTATCAGCTCGAACGGGATGCGGTGCACGATGCTGAACACCTCCGGGCTCTCCACCCGAATCGCGGCCAGGTCATTGATGTCAAAAAATCGGCGATAGTTGATTTCGTCGGAGGCAACGCGCCAGAAACTCAAGCGATACGCCTGGTCATCCAGGATTTTCTCCAAAGCGTCAAAACTGTGCGGGTTTCCCTTGCTGCCATTGATGATGAGCAATACTTCCTTCAGGCAAGCGCGCATGGCGTCACTGTCCTCGACCAGTGCGGCCAGACGGCGGCGGATGACCTCTTTCTCGCGCTGGCGTTCACGGACTTTGGGCAGGTTAGTGTCCTCCCGCAGCGGGAGATGAGAGATAGCGGTGAGTATGCTTTCCAGTTCCTGGACATGCCCGTCCGCTTCGGTGAGTTTTTCTTTCGCCTTCATCAGAACGCGCTCCAACAAGGGGGACCACGAACGCGGAGCCAGAGGAAAGTGGATGCCCAGCGAATCGAGAACAAACCCGCCGCCGTCAAACAGGACGCGAATGGATTGACTCTCGAGAACCAGGCCAAACTGGTCGGGCAAAAAAGGCAACAGGACTTTATTGGCAAGCTCGGATTTGGGAGGGCTCCAATCAATATCGAAATGGCGGGAATAGTCTGAACTGGGCCCGTTCTCAAGCACATCCCACCACCACAGGTTCGAAGAGTGCGTGATGCACATGTGGTTGGGCACGACGTCCACCAGCAGACCCATGCCGCGTTGCCGCAGGCGTTCGGCGAATTCGGTGAACTGTTCCTCTGATCCAATTTCGGGATTGAAGCGAGTATGGTCGGTGACGTCGTAGCCGTGCATGCTCCCGGGATGGGCCATCAGAAACGGAGAGGTGTAACAGTCTGTGATTCCCAGATCGTGCAGATACGAAACTACGGCGGCTGCCTGGGTAAAAGTGAACCGCAGATTGAGCTGAAGGCGATAGGTCGAACACGGGACATAGGCCGGTTCTAGTGAAGCTCTGCGGTTCACTCAATCGCCTCGATCGTAGTCTGATGGTGCAAAGGGACCGCGGTTGCCGCGGACATCCTCAGGCTTTTTTGCAGCACTGAAATGCAGTTCCTCTGACGCGGGTTTCTCGATCACCTGCTGCACGCCCGAATGCAGTATAAACAGATGGCGCCGGTCGTGCGGCACTCGAAATGGAAAGGCTGCATCAAATAACGAGTCTTGCTGATAACCTATATTGAACGGCGGTAGTGACGGTCCCAAAGATGCAGGAGCAATCGCAGCGGTTGTTCGTTGCGAATTCAAGAATACATAGACGGAAAGTCCGGTAGATTGCCCTACTCGCTCCCCGTCGCGCGCGTACTGTGGCGAACATCCAGGAGATCTGATGGAACGGTACGTATGCATTCATGCGCATTTTTACCAGCCACCGCGGGAAAATGCGTGGCTGGAAGCGGTTGAATACCAGGATTCTGCTTATCCCTATCATGACTGGAACGAACGGGTCACGGCGGAATGCTATGCACCGAACAGCGCCTCGCGAATTCTGGATGGCGATGGCAGAATTCTTCAGATCGTCAACAATTATTCGAAGATCAGCTTCAATTTCGGTCCCACCTTGCTTTCATGGATGGAGGAGAAGAGTCCCGCGGTGTATGAAGCCATATTGTCGGCCGACCGCGAGAGCCAGCGACTCTTCTCCGGTCACGGCTCGGCCGTGGCCCAGGCCTACAACCACATGATCCTTCCCCTGGCGACCCGCCAGGACAAATACACTCAGATCCTCTGGGGTGTTCGCGATTTTGAAAAGCGATTCGGCCGTCATCCTGAGGGAATGTGGCTGCCCGAAACCGCCGCGGATCTGAAGACCCTGGAAGTCCTGACCGAGCTGGGTATCAAGTTCACAATTCTTTCTCCCTATCAGGCGGGGCGGGTGAGGCCACTGGGGGGACGGGCATGGCGCAAGGTGGACGGCGGCAGAGTTGATCCATCGATGGCTTATGCGGTGCGCGTGCCGTCAGGACGAGCCATCAGCGTGTTTTTCTACGATGGCCCTATTTCCCGCGCCATCGCCTTTGAAGACCTGCTGGCCGACGGCAAGCGATTCTCTGACCGCCTACTGGGGGCATTTTCCGATGCCAGAACCTGGCCCCAACTGGTTCACATCGCCACCGACGGTGAAACCTACGGCCATCACCGCGCGTACGGCGATATGGCGCTGGCGTTCGCCCTGCACAATATTGAAACCAGCCAGGTGGCGCGCCTGACCAACTACGCTGAATATCTGGAAAAGCATCCGCCCACGCAGGAAGCCAAGATCATCGGCAATACATCGTGGAGTTGCGCTCACGGAATCGAGCGCTGGCGCAGCGATTGCGGCTGCAATTCAGGCGGGCATGCCGGATGGAACCAGCAGTGGAGAGCGCCCTTGCGGCAGGCCTTCGACTGGCTACGCGATACCGCAGCAACCCGCTTCGAATCCGAGGCCAAAAAACTCTTCGAAAATCCCGGTCAAACGCGGGATGCCTATATCGACGTGGTGCTCGACCGGTCACGGGAGAACATAATGCGCTTCATGACCACACAGGCGAAGCGGGAGCTTTCACCGGCAGAAATCGTGACTGGGCTGAAACTGCTTGAACTGCAGCGCTATCTGATGCTGATGTACACCAGCTGCGGATGGTTCTTTGATGATCTCTCCGGAATAGAAACGGTGCAGGTGATTCAGTATGCCGGCCGCGCCCTGCAGCTGGCCGGACAATTGTTCTCCGAGGACCTGTCCACGCCATTTCTCGAGTTGCTGGCGAAGGCGCGCAGCAACCTTCCCGAACAGGGCGATGGACGGTCGATCTACGAGCGTTACGTTCAGCCCGCGATGGTTGACCTGGAGAAGGTCGGGGCCCACTACGCGGTCAGCTCATTGTTCGAGGAGTACGGGCAGAACACTCGCATCTACTGCTACGACGTGGAAAAGATGGACTACCGGGCCTCGCGGCAGGGAAAACTGCGGGCGGTGCTGGGACAGGCCACTATCACTTCGGAAATCACCTGGGAGTCGGACCAGGTCACTTTTGGGGTGCTGTATCTCGCGGACCATAGTGTGATTGGAGGAGTGCGAAAATTCCAGGGCAGCGAGGCCTACCGCACGCTCGACCAGGAGCTCGACCACGCGCTATTGAGCGGCGATCTGGCTGAACTGGTGCGGATGATCGACAAGAACTTCAGTTCCGGCACCTACACCCTGCGCCTTCTTTTCCGCGATGAGCAGAGAAAAATTCTTGGCATCATCCTGGAAGAAGCGACCAACGAGGCCCGCGCCATGTATCGCAATTTTCACGACGAGCATGCGCACCTGATCCGCTTCGTGACCGACCTGGGGGTCCCCCTGCCCAGGCGCTTCCGGCTGGCGGTGGACTTCACGCTGAATTCGGACCTGCTCGACGCCTTTTTGGCGGACGAAGTGGACCTTAAGAAATCCCGTGAAATTCTGGAAGAGATCAGGCGCACCGGCGTGACGCCGGACGCGGTGACCCTGGAATTTGCCTTGCGCCGCACCATCGAGCGGCTGTTCACCCGCTTCGTTGCCAATCCCACGGAACCCGGCCTGCTGCCGCGATTGCAGGAAACCATTGCTTTGGCCCTCACCCTGCCCTTCCAGGTTCGCCTTTGGGAGGCGCAGAACACGTACTACAGCATGATGCGAGGTATCGCGGGCGAAATTAGAGAACGCGCCGAACGCGGAGATGCGGAGGCGCAGGCCTGGCTCGATGGCTTCGTCAAGCTGGGTGAAGAGCTGAAAGTGAGAGTCCAGATCAACGCGGCCGCAGGGGTAGCTTAGCCAAGCGTGGGGCGGGCGCCCTCACCAGCCGCTTTTGCCGTGCATGAAGTTGACTGCCTTGCTATCGGGAATCTTCTGATAGCCAATATCCAAGTCAAAAGCGGCGGACGGGGGCGCCCGCCCCACGCGTGCTCTACGCCCCCGCGTCCTGGCGGGCGTGCTGGATGTCTTTCACGTCTCCCATCGCAATAATAATGTGCTGATTCTCTACCACAGAATGGTCGGGCGGATTCACTTGCAGGTCTAACGTGCCTTCCGCCCGGGGGCGCTTCAGGCCGAGGACAAGAAGGTTATAACGGCCTTTCAGATTCAGGTCGCGCAGAGTGCTTCCCTTCCATGGGGAAGCGGCGTTGACCTCGATCTCGTCCACGCGCACGGTCCTGCCCTGCTCCTTGAGCATGGTGTCGAGGAAGCCGACCACGTGCGGGCGGATGAGTTCGCTGGCCATGCGGAGGCCTCCGATCTGGCTGGGTGAGACGGTGGAATTGGCGCCGGCGCGCAGCATGCGTTCGGCAAACTTGCGCTCGGCGGAGCGCGCCACGATCCGCATTTTCGGGAAGCGCTGGCGCACGATCACCGTCACCACGAGGTTGTCTTTATCCAGAGGCAGGCCGGCGATCAGGCCGGCGGCGCGGCTTAGTCCGGCTTTTTCCAGAATATCTTCTTCGGTGGCATCGCCGACAACGTAGAGCATTTCCTGCAGAGTGCCGGGATGCAACTCCTTCAGCTTCCGAATATTTTCCTCGGAAATGTCCACCGCCACGTGAGGAGTATTGGTTTTCTGCAGCTCAGCCACCGCGTGCCGGCCCGTGTCCCCCAGGCCGCAGACAATGTGGTGGCCCGATAACTGGTCAATATGGTGCTGCATTCTGCGCCTCCAGAAAGGTTTCTTGAACTCCATTTCCACCATGAAGGCGGCCACGATCGAAAAAACATAGACCGTGATCGCGACCCCAAACAGCACAACCCCGATGTTGAACACCCGCAGCAGGGGATTGTGGCTGGTATCGACCACTTCTCCATAGCCGACTCCGGCCAGGGTAATGACCGCCATGTACAGGGCCTGGAGGAAAGTGATGGAGGGCCCGCCGAGCACGCGGTATCCCGTGGTGCTGATCACGATCAGGATCAGCAACAGACCGAGCGCGAGCAGCAGACGTTTGCGGAGGACCATCGAGTTATCGCCGCCATTCGTCGATCAGATTCGCCACCAGGCCACTCCACCCCGTCTGATGGCTGGCTCCCAGACCCATTCCGCTATCGCCGTGGTAGTACTCGTTGAAGAGCAAACACTGGTTCCAGTACGGATCATCCTGAAACTTGCGGTAGAAACCGAAACAGGGACGCTTACCGTCAGGCCCACGTTTGAAAATCGAGATCATGCGGTCGGCCGCTTCCCGTGCGATTTCATGGGGAGTAACCTGGCTCCGGCTGCCTGCGGCCGGCAACGAAAACTGCGGGCCGACCGCATCGCCGAAACGCAGGAACGAGTGAATCAGTAAGTAAGAGGTCGGGAACCAGACGGGACCGCGCCAGTTCGAATTCCCTCCCTTCAGTTTGACCGCCGCTTCTCCCGGTTCGTAGCCCATGGAGCGGTCTCCAAACTGAAAGGGGTGCTGTTCATGATATTTCGAAAGGCTGCGGATGCCGTAAGGCGAGAGAAATTCCGTCGGGTCCCAGATGCGCTGCAACAGGCGCTTGAACTGGTTGGGATCGGCGATTGAAAGCACATAACGCTTCTTGCCGTCTCCTACCGTGTAACAGGCGTCTCCCACCAGGTCGGGCCGGTTCTGGATGAACCATTCCACGTCGCGCAGGAAACCCGGGTGGGCGGCGAGTTCTTCGCTTTCGAGGACCTCAATCGCGTAAAGGGGAATCAGCCCGACCAGTGAGCGCAGGCGGAACTTGTGAAACTCCCCGTTGGGATAGCGCAGAACGTCATAGAAGAAGCCCTCCTGCTCGTCCCACAACTGGTAGTTGCGGCCGCCCATCTTCTTCATGGCCGCGCCGATGTAGATGAAGTGCTCGAAGAATTTGGTGGCCACGGCTTCATAGACGCGGTTCTGGTTGGCCAACTCTAGCGCGATGCGCATCAGGTAGAGACAGAAAAAACCCATCCAGCCGGTAGCGTCGGATTGCTCGAGGATGGCGCCGTTGGGAAATTTTTCTCCGCGATCAACCACGGCGATATTATCCAGGCCCAGAAATCCGCCTTCGAAAACGTTATTACCCTCGCTATCGACGCGGTTCACCCACCAGGCGAAGTTCATCAGCAGTTTGTGGAGGCATCTTTCCAGGAAGACGGTGTCGCCTTTGCCGGTGCGTTGCTTCTCGCTCTGATAGACGCGCCAGCAGGCCCAGGCGTGCACCGGAGGATTAAGATCGGAAAACTCCCACTCGTAGGCGGGAATCTGGCCATTGGGATGCTGGAACTGCTCGAACAGCAGCACCCACAGATTTTCCTTGGCAAACTCGGGATCGACCAGGGCCAATGTGATGCACTGGAATGCCAGGTCCCAGGCCGCGAACCAGGGAAATTCCCACTTGTCCGGCATGGAAAGAATGCGCATCGAGTTTAAATGACGCCAGTGAATGTTGCGCATCTGCTTGCGTGATTCCGGCGGCGGAAACTTCGGGTTGTCGCCTTCCAGCCAGCGGTTTACGTCCCAAAGATAAATCTGCTTGCTCCACAGCATTCCGGCCAGGGCCTGGCGCTGGATGGCCTTCTCTTCCGCGGTGGCTGTCGGGGGATGGATCGAGGCGTAGAATTCGTCGGCTTCAGCTTTGCGCCGGCG
>DATGYF010000442.1:0-4271 GCA_035298145.1 Terriglobales bacterium
GGATCGGGCTTGTCACGGTTGAGAAAGCTCTTGTCGTTCTCGTAAAACTGCGCTTCCAGCACTCCCAGCCGGTGAAATTCCGAGAACAGAATTCCCGCCGCTTCGGCCGTAGGCCCCACCGGATCCTGGGGGTGGTCGTGCTGCCAGTTAAGAAACACCTGATGTGCCTGGTCGAAATCGAGGTCGTAGAGCAGGCGAAACCCCTGATCGAGAGAAGTGCGAATCGCAGGTGCATCGGCCGCAACTGCGGGCACCAGCAAGGTCGCCAGACACAATGCCCCTGAGAGGACCGCCCGCGCCACTGATCGCTTGCTTACCTTCATATCGTTTCCGGCAAACCGCAGTATTGTGCCTGTCTTCCTTCCGCTCTGCAACTTACTTAGAGTTTAGATGCCTATCCGGCAAACGCGTGTTTGAAACTTGCAAAAAGTTTGTCAAAACGGTTCCCACCTGCGCCCCGGTTCCGGTTATGCACTCAGGCCCAAGTTGGTCCGAATCGAATGCGGGGTCAGCTTGACACGGGACTATATTTCTGCAATTATCGAAATATGTCCGCCGCCGCCTCACGTAAAGAAAGCACCGAGAACGTCGCCAGGTATGCCGACATGCTGTCCGCCATGGGCACCGAACCGCGCCTTCGCATCATCCGGTTGCTGCTGTCCGCGCATCCCGATGGCATGGTCGTGGGCGACATCCAGTCCGAACTCGACATTCCCAACTCCACCCTTTCCCACCACCTGGAAAAACTGAAGAACGAGGAACTGGTAAACGTGCGCCGCGAAAGCACCTTCCTGCGCTACACCGCCAACACGGAAGCACTCCAGGAGCTGCTGCAATTCCTCTACGCCGAATGCTGCACCCGGAACAAGGCAGTCAAACCACAAACTATCGTCCAGCTTTGTAAATAGGAGCCACTATGAGCACTACCGACCTCAAGAGCGTCATCAAGGAAAGATATGGCCAGGCAGCCTTGCGAGTGAACCGCGGCGGAAGTGCCTGCTGCGGCGCCACTGCGGCCAGCGTCTCGGGATGCGACCCCATCACTTCTGATCTCTACAACTCTGCCCAGGCGGGACAAGTTCCCGAGGAGGCCATTCTCGCCTCCCTGGGGTGCGGAAATCCGACTGCCCTGGCGAAGTTGAATCCCGGAGAAGTGGTTCTCGATCTTGGCTCGGGCGGCGGCGTGGATGTTCTGCTGTCGGCGAAGCGAGTCGGTCCCACCGGCAAAGCCTACGGTCTCGATATGACGGATGAGATGCTGGCGCTGGCCAACGAAAACAAGCGCAAAGCAGGCGCCGAGAACGTCGAATTCCTGCGGGGCGAGATCGAGCATATCCCTTTGCCGGACAACTCGGTGGACGTCATCATCTCGAATTGCGTGATCAACCTTTCGGGGGACAAAGATCGCGTGCTGCGAGAGGCCTTTCGCGTACTGAAGCCTGGCGGCCGCTTCGCGGTTTCTGACGTTGTTACCCGGGGCGAAATCGCTCCAGAGATTCGCCGCAGCGTGCTTCTCTGGGTGGGCTGTGTGGCGGGGGCGCTCGGTGATGACGAATTTCGCGACAAACTCGCTGCCGCCGGTTTCGAGCAAATCGATATTGAGCCGACACGGGTTTATCGCGCCGAAGACGCGCGGGAGATGCTTTCCGCAGAAGGCGTTGATGTGGACGCGATTGCGCCGCAGGTTGACGGCAAGTTTATGAGCGCTTTTGTGCGCGCAGTCAAGCCGGCAGGCGTGGCAGCCAAGGCCTGCTGTGGACCGGCCTGCTGCAACTAGGAGAGAACAATCATGCAAGGACATTACAACGTCCTGTTCCTGTGCACGGGCAATTCCGCGCGCTCCATCATGGCCGAGGCGATTTTGAACTTGAAAGGACGGCCGAATTTCACCGCCTACAGCGCCGGAAGTCATCCCTCAGGCGCGGTTCGACTGGAGGCTTTGAAGCAGCTCGAAATCGCGCGCCTGCCCACCCAGGGCCTGCGCAGCAAGGCCTGGGATGAATTCTCCCGGCCCGGTTCTCCCCAGCTCAATTTTGTATTTACGGTTTGCGATAACGCTGCCCGGGAAGTCTGCCCGGTATGGCCAGGACAACCCATGACCGCCCATTGGGGTGTTCCAGACCCGGCGGCAGTTCGCGGCAGCCAAGTGGAAATAGAACGGGCGTTTCGCGAGGCGTTTTTTATTCTGGACCGCAGGATCAGCCTATTTCTCTGCCTTCCGGTTAAGAGTCTCGACCGCCTGGCGCTCAAGCGGGAGCTGGACAACATCGGCCAGACGATGACGCCGGTCCCAAACAAATAGCGACACCTTTCCCGCGGCCGTCTGCGTTTCGGTAAGTTCGCCGCAGCACGAGGATCAGAATGACTGCAACCCGTCGTCTCGGTTTCTTGGACCGGTATCTGACCGCGTGGATCTTTGCCGCCATGGTCACGGGCGTCGTATTGGGTTGGCTGATGCCCGGAGTGGCGCCGTTTCTGAATCGCTTTAACATCGGAACCACGTCGGTTCCGATTGCGGCGGGATTGATTCTGATGATGTATCCACCCTTCACCCGGGTGCGATACGAAGAGCTGCACGAGGTCTTTCGCAATAAGCGGGTGCTCGGCCTCTCGCTGATACAGAACTGGGTGGTGGGGCCGATTCTGATGTTCGTTCTCGCTATCGTATTTCTGCGCGGATATCCGGAATACATGGCCGGACTGATCATGATCGGCCTGGCGCGCTGCATCGCCATGGTCATCGTCTGGAATGAACTGGCCCGAGGCGATACCCAATACGCGGCCGGCCTGGTGGCCTTCAATTCCCTCTTCCAGGTATTTTTCTACTCGCTCTACGCCTGGGTATTCATTACGGTCCTTCCCGCCCGGCTTGGCCTTCGCAGCGCGGTGGTCCATGTGTCCATGGCGGAGATTGCAAAGAGCGTCTTCATTTATCTGGGAATCCCATTTCTTGCCGGATTCCTGACTCGTGTTGCCCTGGTTCGCGCCAAGGGGACCGATTGGTATAACCGGAATTTTGTTCCCCGCATTAGCCCGCTGACCCTGATCGCCCTGCTGTTCACGATTGTGGTGATGTTCTCGCTGAAGGGTGAGTATATTGTTCGCCTGCCCCTGGACGTCCTGCGCATCGCCGTGCCGCTCCTGATTTACTTCGTGCTGATGTTTCTGGTGTCCTTTTACATGGGCAAGAAGCTGGGAGCGGACTATTCCAAAACCACAACCCTGGCGTTTACCGCCGCTTCGAACAACTTTGAACTGGCAATTGCGGTTGCAGTGTCGGTATTTGGCATCAACTCCGGAGCCGCCTTCGCGGCCGTCATCGGGCCCCTGGTGGAAGTGCCGGTGATGGTTGCACTGGTCAATGTGGCTCTCTACTTTCAACGTCATTATTTCCCTAATCCGCAAGCGATAGGCATCGAGCCGGTTTGCTCGTCCACTGCCGCCAGGTAGTGGCTCAATTCGACACTGTCCCTTTCTAGCGGCGTCATCCTGAGGGACTTCAGTCCCGAAGGATCTGGCGTGCATCGGCAGCAATGCAGGGGCAAAGGGGTGTATCTGCTTCACGCCAGATCCTTCACGGCCTGAAGGCCGTTCAGGATGATGCCTGTGGGTAAGAAGAAATTTCAAGCTCAGCGACCCTCCGGTAGTGTCCTAATTTGAAATAGGACACTACTTTGTATGACACTATTTGTTTATAGCCGAATACTGAGGCTACAAGTGCGCCTGCCAAGGCAACTGCACCTATTATGGCGACCGCACTGATGAACAGGCGGTCGAGCCTTCTGTCTATGTCTGTCGAGTTACTAAAGTCAATTTGCGATTGGCTCACCGTGGTTTTAATTGCCCTGACAGTCGCTTCTGGCGCGGGCGCATTGATTACGGGTGACATTATCAGCAAGCGGCAAGAGGCCCGCTTGCGAGAGTTTGATGGAGACCTTACGGATGCGAAAATAGAGTTAGGGAAACAACAAGTTCTGGCCTCTGATGCTGCTGGACGGGTGGTCGGATTGGAACAGGATGTCGCCGAGGCCAAGGCCGAAATGGCAAAGCAGCAAACAAGGGCCGCGACAGCCGAACGGGATTTATTGCAACTCCAGACGCGTCTAGCCCATCGCCGGATCAGTTCGGATGAACAGACAAAATTGGCCGCCAAACTCCTTCCATTCGCAGGCTCTATTGTCGCCGTGACAAGACTAGGGGAATCCGAAGCAGGCCGATTCGCAGATGATCTGCTGGCAGTGTTCACCCAGGCAAAATGGGATGTAAGATTG
>DATGYF010000443.1:0-1730 GCA_035298145.1 Terriglobales bacterium
GTAAAGAAAAGCAATGCGGCATGCTTCTTGAAATCGGCGGAATCAAACACGCGGCCGTCTTTGGTGGCGGTGACTTCGAAGCCATGTTGCTCTCCGAGGGTCTTGACCGCCTGTTCCAGGATGCTGGGATGCCCGGGAGTAACCTTGATGACATCGTGTTCGAAGCCGGAAGACTTGGTAAAGATGAGGACAGACTTCTTCCCGGCTGCGAGCAAATTCTTGGGTAAGGCAAGCCCGGCGCCAGCTACGGCGCTGGCCTGGAGAAACTGACGGCGGCTGACATTGTGATTCATCCTATTGCCTTTCCACGATGGTTTGGAGTCGCATGATTTCGCCCAGCCTTGCGGGGGCAGGCCCGCAGCCGTTTCCGGCCAAGCCTCCCCGAAAGCATACTAGACCGCGGCGAGCTTCGACTCAACTGCCGGCGCCATGTGAACCGTCTTGACATGATGGTCGAACTGACGCTGTAGAGCTATTTGATACTCTTCCCGGCTGGGGCGATGGCTCGCAGGCTCTACCTCGAATTTCACCTCTGCGCATGCCGTGCATTCCGCTTTCACTGGAATATCGCCCAGCCATTTGGTGACGCGGAGAAAAGGCTTCTTCATGTTCCCAGTTTCCTACAAATCCGTGGCCCGCGCCAACCCCCGGCAGCCTTCGAGATGACTCGTTATTTCGGACGGTTCAGGAGTTGTATACTCACGTCCCAGCGATTTTAGAACGATCACGCAGAGGGCACCCGTGAAACCCACATTCCTGGCTTCATTCCTGCTCTTGCTGTCGGCCACAATTGGTTGGAGTCAGCCGCAGCCACAACCGCCCGCGGTCATTTCCAGCCCCGAAGTCCACGCGGACAACAGTGTGACCTTCCGCTTTCGAGATCCGAATGCCCACGAGGTTATGTTGACGCTGGAAGGGGCGAAGCCTGCGCCCATGCAGAAGGATGACCAGGGAGTCTGGAACTTGACCACTGCGCCCTTGACACCGGATTTCTACGGCTACTCGTTTGTGGCCGACGGCGTGGGCCTGATTGATCCTTCCAACCCGTCGATGAAGCCCAACCTGCTGCATACCGAGAGCCAGGTACACGTCCCGGGGCCGGCTTCGTTGCCCTGGGAGATCGGCGACGTGCCGCATGGCCTGGTCCATCATCATTTCTATAAGTCAGGAGTAGTCGGAGATGAGCGCGACTTTTACGTTTACACGCCGCCGGGCTACGATCCGAAAGCGAAGAAGAACTATCCCGTGCTGTATTTGCTGCACGGGTTCAGCGATGACGCCAGCGGATGGACAGCGGTGGGGCGGGCGAATGTCATCCTCGACAATCTGATCGCCCAGGGCAAGACCAAGCCCATGGTGGTAGTGATGCCGCTGGGTTATGGCGCGCCTGAGATCGTGGTGCCAGGGCCCCGGGCGTTTGCGACTGAACTTCGCAAGAAAAACTACGACCACTTCATCCAGGCGTTGTTCACCGAGGTCATGCCGCAGGTGGAATCAGCCTACCGTGTTTCCAAAGACCGGAAAGATCGGGCGATTGCGGGCCTGTCGATGGGCGGCGCCGAGTCTCTGCTGACCGGCCTGAATAACCTGGACAAGTTTGCCTGGGTCGGCGCCTTCAGCTCGGGCGGCCTTACTGAAGACTATGACGCCCAGTTCCCCGGGCTCGATGCCAAAGCCAACGAGAAGCTGCGCGTGCTCTGGATCGCCTGCGGCACCGACGATCGTCTGAT
>DATGYF010000444.1:0-3580 GCA_035298145.1 Terriglobales bacterium
TCCGGTGAGTTCAATTACTTTCCCGTGCTGCATAAAAGGATCCAGCTCCAGGTCGATGGCGGTCGTATTCTGGCCTTTAGGAATAATGGTGAAGCGGTTCTTCTGGCTTTCCACCGACTCCTTGCCCCCGGCATCGTAGGACTGAACCAGCCAGTAGTACGCCCCTTCCTCTAAACCGGACACGATCACGTCAGCCGTTGTTACCCGGCGATCCACGATGGTCGAAGAAAAATACGGGTTGTGCGAAATGCGCAGCCTGTAGCCTGTTGCGTTGTTCATCGGCGTCCACGAAAACTCCACCGGTCTGGACGCACCCGAGGTAAAGATAGGCATCATGTTGGCCGGCGAAATCGGCGTCGGCGGCCCGATTTCCTTCAACTTCGCCATGCGCGGAGATTGCGACTGGAAACCGACTCTCTCCCACTCCGCCAGATGAACCACCTCGCCGTTGCGGGTGATTTCTCCAGAACCTTTTTTCACCAGAATCTCGTGCTGGTCGGCCTTGGGGTCGTTGCGCACCATGGCCGCGCTGTCCGGGGCCAGAGAGGCGGTGGCCCCGGCCACGATCACCTGCGACTTCGATCCCTGGACGTAGGTGGCGGTAGTGAGGTCCACGGTTCCCGTGCTCACTGCCACCGACACGTTGGTCTGCTGCTGGTCATTGGCTGAATTTTCCTCGACCACGATCAGCGAATCCTGTTTGACCGTGTAGTTGGTGCCATCGCCGAAGACGATCTTGGCCATGCCTTCGGAACCGGTCTGGACCACATCGCCTTTCTCCAGCGGGACGTTGTAATCGGCAGTCACCCAACTGTTGCTGGTGGCTTTCTTGACCCGCACCGTCCCGTCGAGCGCTGTAAAATGGGCCTGCTGGGAATTGAGCGAACCCGATTTCGCCTTCCCGCCGGCTCCCGCGATTATCTCCAGCAGACTGCTGCCCAGCTTGTTGACCGACTTCACTCCCTTTTGGGTGAGTTGCGGAAAAGCAAAATTCATCCCGATTAAGAGGAAGACGACGACAAACAGCACCACCAGAGCCACGCTGCGGTAGGTGACCGTCTTCCACGCTAAATGGATCCCAGGCTTGCTAGTTGAAGAAGACACAAAGGCACCGGACGCCAGTCAAACCCTAAGAATATGGGGTATTTGCGAGAGTATCACAAGGATAACTGGCAGAGCACAGTTGATTACCTTGGGTACCACCTCCAGCGGTCATGTACTGCGGTGTAGCGAGGACACAGGTCAGCCATGGATCGCGGCGGCCTTTTTGTCCCATTTTCAGGATGTTCTGAGCAATCGCTGGATTCGGGATCTCGGCCGGTTTGTTGTGAATGGCCCCCGGGGCTACGGTTTTGCAGCGGAACTGTAGAGGGTGGGGCCTCGGGACAGCGATTAACTATCCTTGCGATAGAGCAGCGTGCGCATCGCTTGTCTCCGAGCCTCGTTTGCTTCACGCACTGTCTTGCGCTCATCCGCGTCCATGGGGCGCCGAGTCGCAGGGGCACTTGGTTCCGGAGCGCTGCACGCAGGGCAGCAGTTGGCGAAACCGGGCTTGTCCGGTTTCAGTTCGAACTCCTCCGCGCAGACAGAGCAGATTTTGAGGGGGAAAGCCATTTGAGTTTTATGATACGACGGGCATGAAGCTCCAGGAAAGTCGGCTGTCCGCCCACTCGAGTAAAGGCATGGTCGCACCGCAATCCAAAGATTGTCTCCTTGCTAAGGTTGGACGGTAACCTCGACCATGTTGTCATCGGGCACTCGGTCGATCAGCAGCAGCAGCGGGTCGATGCCGGCTTTGTCCGGCTTTTCATCGGTGGTGAAACTGTAGGTCGCTTTCCCGGTGGTCATGTGCACCCGCTCGCGGTGCAGGACTTTGCCAAATCGTTTGCCCTTTTCTGGAGCGGCCAACGCTCCAACTTCGATCCAGTCATCGACCGGGACTTCGGTTTCGTTTCCTTTCTCGTCAGCCTTGAACTTGCGCGCTTCGGTTTCGACCGTGACCTGGTACTTGCCGTCCGCCCCTTTGCGCGCGGTCGCGGTCACCGCCCGGTTAGAAAATAGCGTGATGTCATAAAACAGGTCCTGAATAAGGTATTGCAGTTCCGGCGGCGTTTCTTCGCGCAGCGCATCCACCAGGGCATACGACGTGGGATAGGGCGGCGGCGCGTATCCGTATTTGTTCAGCACTTTGCGCACGGCGCGGTTGACTGCGTCCTCGCCGATCATCTCCCGCAGGTAGTACATCACGACGCTGCCCTTACGATAGTGGATGTATCCCTGCGACGCCTCCACGCGCAACAGGGGGCGCTCTTTCAACAATTCGGCGCCGCGTGAGCGCAGGTAGTTGTCCATTTCATATTGCATGAACTTGCGCATGGTGTCGCGGCCGTATTCTTTTTCCATGGTCATCAGCGCTGAGTACTGGGCCAGGGTCTCCACCAGCAGCGTGGCGCCTTGCATGTTCGCGCCCACCTCCTGGTGCCCCCACCATTGATGCGCCATCTCATGCGCCACTACGTAGAAGACCATGTCGATGTCATCCGGCTTCTGGATGCTGGCGATGAAGCCGATGGACTCAGAGTAGGGCATGGTCCCGGGAAAAGCCTCGGCGAAAGCGGCCAGGCGCGGAAATTCGATGATGCGCGCCTGCTTCTGGGGATAGGGGCCGAAGTTTTTGGTGTAGTACTCGAAAGACTTCTTTACCGAGTTCAGCATCTTGGGAACGTTCCAGGGCTGCTCTTTGAGGTAATAAACCTCGATGTTGATGCCGTTCCACTCGGTTCGCGCGACCTCATAGCGGGCGGACAAGAACGAGTAATAGTTCAGTCCCACATGGTCAAGCTTGTATTGGAAATAGCGGCGCCCGTTTTCGCTCCACTCCCGTTGCAGCGAGCCTGGCGCGATCGCGATCTGGTCAGGCGACGTGCTGATCACGGTTTCAACATTCACCCAGTCCGAGTTGTTGCTGATGTAGCTGTCGCGGCAGTCGGCAGTGCAGTTCTGCTCGAGCGCCGGCATCAGATCTTTTTCCTTGAGGCCGAAGCGCTTGCGCTTGTTCTTGTCGTCCAATTCATTGCCGGGCTGATACCCGATCTGAGGAACAATCTGGCTATGAATGAAAGTGCCGTTGGGCAACACGGCGCGGTTGGTCAGCGTGTTTTCGAAGCCCCGTACCCGGGTCTGCATTTTGAATTGCAGCACTCGAGACTCGCCGGGCTGCATCGGCGTGGTTAGCGCGTAAATCTGGTAGTGCAGGCGCTGGTCATCCTCGGACAGCTTCGCGCCCGGTATTTCGATAGTGGTTTGATAGTCGTTGGCCAGAGTAAAATGAATTTCAGTCAGGGGTTTGGAGGTCTGGTTGACGATGGTCTGCTGGCCGCGCATGGTCATGTTGCGCGATTCCGGATACAGGTCGATGGCATACTTCACGTCCGTGACCCGGGGCTCGGGCTGCTTCTCGAATTTCTTGTAGGTCTTCTCGTAGTCCGCCTGCAGGCGATCGTTGTCGTTTTCGCTGCGCACCGTGTTCAGGACTTTGGTGTTGTAAAAAATCCAGGCGCCGGTAGCCACGAATCCGATC
>DATGYF010000445.1:0-6683 GCA_035298145.1 Terriglobales bacterium
CCACTTCCCGCACCCGCTTCATTACCCAGTCCGGCACGGTTTCGCGCACGGTGATGCCGCTGATGCGTTGCACGCTGGGCGCGACACTCTCCAGGTGCTGCACATTCATGGTCGTCAATACGTCGATGTCGGCGTCCAGCAACGCCAGGACATCCTCGTAGCGCTTGCGGTTCTTGCTGCCTTCGATGTTGGTGTGTGCCAGTTCGTCCACCACCACCACCGCGGGCTTGCGGGCCAGGATTCCGTCCAGGTCCATTTCCTCGAAGATGGTCCCCTTGTATTCAATCTTCTTCCGGGGGATGGTTTCGAGTTTTTCCGTCAGTTCCACCACCCCTTTGCGGCCATGGGTCTCGACCATGCCGATGACCACATCTTCGCCCCGGCTCTTCCTCCGGATGGCCTCGCTCAGCATGTTGTAGGTTTTGCCCACGCCCGGCGCATATCCGAGGAAAAGCTTGAGCGTGCCCCCCTTTTTTTCAGGCGCGGCGTGTTCCAGCCATTGTTCGGGAGTCTTGGCCATCGCCGCCTATTGTCGTGGACGCCGCTCGATTTGTCGATATTCGGCTACAATCCTGATCGTGAACCGGACGGTCATCAGCGCAGGGCTGCGGTTTGCCGCTTGTGCCGCAGCGCTCTTCGTTGTCGTGTACCTCTATACCGCGGTCATCCGGGTGAATCCCACCACGGTCGCACTCACTCTGCTGATCTGGGTCCTGATCGTCTCCGCGCTTTGGGGTTTGCGGTACGCGCTCTTTACCGCACTCTTCGCTACCACGGTTTTTAACTTCTACTTTCTTCCTCCGGTGCATACATTTACCATCGCGGGCACGCAGAACTGGATTGCGCTCCTTTCCTTTCTGACTACGGCCGTGATCGCCAGCCAGTTGTCCGATCGGGCCCGCAAGCAGACCGAAGAGGCGGTGGGCCGGCGGCGCGAACTGGAGCGCCTGTACAGCTTCAGCCAGCAGTTGCTGACGGCGGACAATGTTCTGCAACTGCTGAATGCGGTCCCCGGACACGTCGTCGAGTCGTTCGGCGTCTCCGCCGCGGCAGTCTATGTCCCGGAGAAGGGAAACATCTATCGTTCGGGAGTTGATACTTCCGGCCTGGACGTTGAGCAGCTCAAATCCATCATCGCGCGCGGCGAAGCGGTGGTGGACAGCGCCCGCAACCTGAGTTTCACCCCGCTGAAGATGGGAGTACGGACGGTTGGCGCGATGGGCGTCGCCGGCAACCTTTCCCGCCAGACCCTGGCGGCCGTGGGAAGCCTGATTGCCATCGCGGTGGAGCGCGCCAATGCGGTGGAGACACTGGCGCGCTCGGAAGGGGCGCGCGAAGGCGAACGCTTGCGCTCCGCCATTCTTGACTCTGTCACTCACGAGTTCCGCACCCCGCTGACCGCGATCAAGGCTTCGATTACCAGCCTGCTCTCCCCCACCGGCCTGGATCCGGCTGATCGTCAGGAACTGATGACCGTCATTAACGAGGAGAGCGATCGCTTGAACCGCCTGGTCGGCGAAGCCGCGGAAGTGGCCCAACTTGAATCCCATGAATTCCAGCTCGACTTAAGAGATTGCGTCGTGCTCGAGCTGGTACAGGCCGCGCTAAGTGAAGTCAAACAGGCTCTGGGCAAGCATCCCGTAGAGATCAGGGTGCCGGAAGCGATTACCGTGCGCCTGGATCCGGACCGGATCAAGGAAGTTCTCGTCCAGTTGCTGGAGAATGCCGCCAAATACTCTCCGCCCGAGTCGCCCATCCGGATCACCGCCGAGTTGAAAGGCGCCAGTCTCGAAGTGAGTGTCGCCGACCAGGGGGCCGGCATTGACGACATGGAGCAGGGACTGATTTTCGACAAGTTCTATCGCGGAAAGAACCAGCGCTACCGGGTGCAGGGCACGGGCATGGGGTTGGCCATCGCGCGCGCGATTGTGGAAGCCCATGGAGGCAAAATCGGCGTCACCAGCCAGCTGGAATGCGGCTCCGTTTTTTACTTTCTCTTGCCGGTGCGACCGTAGGGCGCCGCCTGCGCTTCGGAGGACGTGATCCCAGCGGATCGGAACGGTGGCGGAGCAGCGCCAGCGCAGTGACATCGTTGTGGGCGGGCGCAGTGTCCATGAAATTCTGCACTGCCTGCAGAATGGCCAGGCACAGGTCCTGCGCGGTCAGGTTGGACGCTCGCTGCAGGGTGTCCCTCGTGCCTTCCAGGCCGAATTCATCGTTGTTGTACTCGGCTTCCACAATTCCGCGCGAGACCACCAGAAGCACTGCTCCGGGCCGCAGGGTGCAAGTGGAGGCGCTGTGAGTGGCATGCGAGAAGATGCCCAGCGGCAGGCCGCTGGCCTCCAGTTGAGTGATGCCGGAATCATCGCGCAGTAGTCCCGGAGTGTGGCCGGCGTTGGCGTAGCAGACCGTCCCCAGGTCCTCGTTGTAGCAACCGATGAATGCGGGGCAGCTGCGAATCCCGCCGGCAACCTCCAGGATGGTGCAGTTGATCGCATGGCAGAGTCCAACCATCGCTTCTGCCTCGTTGAAATCCTTCCCTGCGAAAAGATTGGGGGCGAGACTTCGAAAGGTGCCCTGGGCCGCAATGAGGATGGCGCGCGTGTCCTCCCTGCGGCCGGCCAGATCGAACAACCCGAACAGAACGCGCGACGGGCCCACCCGCAGGAATTCGTAGAAGTCGCCGGCCACGCGCTGGCGGTGGTACACGGCAGCGATCTCTGCCCGGCGCAGCACCGGCACATCGGAATGCCGCGGATCGCTGAGGCGCACGACTCCTTCCCGGCGTTTGAACAGGGAGCGTACGAAATCGGCTGGAGGCAGAGTCAGCGCCCGAAGGATTTCCCCGGTTCGTGTCATAGCTCGTTCGCTCCTGCCTTTGTCCATGCCGTTCGGACCGGTGCCGGATTCGGAGCTTCGATTTACTGGATCTGGCTTCAAGAACCTAATCGGCATTTCTTTCCAATAGCGTTAGATGACCCTCCACCACGTACCACGCCGGCTCGATCTGTGGGCAATATAGCCATGCCCCCGACCAGAGGCACATTTTGCCGTCCACGTCGGTAAACCGACTTTCAGATTCTTTTTCAGCCGCGAAACTTTTTCCGATGACACAATGCGTCAGTGGTCATGGCTGAGGCTCCACATGCAAGATGCTGGGAGATGTGGAGCCTCATGCCGCATGGAAACTTCTCCGCGCGCAGTCCGAAGCGAAAATCCCTCGGTGTCCTCCCTGGTTCATTGTGCCTTCCGCGAAACCAAGCCGTTTCCCTTCAGTAGCCCGATTGTGTAGCCCGATTGTGCCGTCACTCTGGCACCACCGAGCCATTTACCCCCGAACCGCAAGCGATTTAGGTTGTTCCTGAGCAGTTCTGGGGGAGGGCTGTTCGACGGGCGTCTCAAGACTCAAACCTGGGTCTGGGGCGCTTTCGTTTGTCGCGAGAAGACTTGCCCCGATCGCAGGCGTTCCCGTTGGCTTCGAAGGCCGGCACAACCTTGGACGCGAGAAAGAGTGGGAATTGGCGCCTGAAAAAGCCGCGACGAGACACAAGAGAACAGTCCACAGCGCAGGCGGTGGGTAAGACGTGGGGGTGAGCGAAGGGGCAAAAGAAGCGTTGTGACATAGGGGCGTCGCGGGGGCAATGTCCCTTCGGATGTGCAAATCCCAAAGCATGTACAAGTTTGGGGGAAACGGCAGATTTCTGGACGTCCGGAGTGGGCGTAGTACTAAGTACCTTCATCCATACGGGTTACAGGGATTTTAGCGTCCAGTCATAAGTCCGCCACAGGTCAGCCAGCTGTTCCCGAAATGGAACAGACCCTTGCTTCCACAAGCTTTCCACAGGTTGTGGAAGCGGAGTTGTAGGTCGATCTAGCAGGGAGGCCTTATTCCGGCGAGCCCATGCCGTCCTGGGCCATGGACTCAAAGCGGGTGGACCGCTTGACGAAAGCCAGCTTGATCCGGCCGGTAGGGCCGTTGCGCTGCTTGGCGATGATGATCTCGGCGACTCCGTCCAGTTCGGGTTCGTCGGGTTTGTAAACCTCTTCGCGGAAGATGAACGCGACCACGTCTGCGTCCTGCTCGATCGATCCCGATTCGCGCAAATCCGCAAGTTGCGGGCGGTGGTCGCCGCCCCGGCTTTCCGGCGCCCGGCTCAACTGGGAAAGCGCCACCACCGGTACTTTCAGTTCCTTGGCCAGGGCCTTCAGTCCGCGCGAAATGGCGGAGACTTCCTGGGTCCGGTTTTCGTAGCGCCTGCCTCCGCCCGACATGAGCTGCAGGTAGTCCACGATGATCAGATCGAGCCTGCCCTGGGACTGCTGCAGGCGCCGCGCCTTGGCCCGCATTTCGCTCAAGCTGATGCCGGGGGTGTCGTCGATGAAGATGGGCGCGTGCGCCAGTTGGTCCATGGCGTGCACCACTTTGTCCATGTCGTCGCGCCACAGCGAACCGGTGCGCATCTTGTGCGAGTCCACTCGCGCCTTTGAACACAGCAGCCGCAGCAGCAGCGCCTCCCGCGACATTTCGAGAGAAAACATGCCGACCACCTTCTGGTCTTCGATGGAGGCATTTTCCGCGATGTTCATGGCGAATGCCGTCTTCCCCATGGAGGGCCGGGCCGCGATGATGATCAGGTCGGAGCGCTGCAGCCCGCTGGTCATTTCGTCGAGATCGGTGTAGTGCGTGGCCAGCCCGGTAATGCGCTGGCCGCGCTGCAGCAGGGCATCGACCGATCCGAACGATTCCTTGACGATTTCCTGCACGCCCATGAAGCCGCGCCCGATGCGCTTTTCGGAGAGCTGCATGATGGCGGCTTCGGCATCGTTGAGAACTTCCTCGGCGGGATCGCTCTGATCGGCGGCGCGGGCAATGGCGGAATTGGAAACGTGGATCAGCCCACGCATCAGCGCCTTGTCGCGCACAATCCTGATGTAATGCTCGATGCTGGGCCGGTCGGGTACGCCGTCCACCAGGCCGGAGATGTAGCCCACATCTCCGATGGCCTCCAGTTCCTTGTGCCGGTCGAACTCTTCGACCAGCGTGATCATGTCGATCGGCCGGGAGGACTCGGCCAGGTCCATCATGCGGGTGTAAATGCGGCGGTGAGAGTCGAGAGAAAAGTCTTCCGGCTTGAGATGCTCCGCCGCCTGGTTGTAGGCAAAGTTGTCCAGCAGGATGGCGCCGAGAATGGACCGCTCGGCTTCAACGTTGGCCGGCAGGCTGTGGGCGAGAGTGTAGTCGGTAGTGGCCAAGGTCGTTTTATCGGGAAATAAGATCAGCCTTGCAGGGCGATGGCGATACTAGCCTTGAGAGGCTTGTGGACGTCGCGCAGCATCTTCGGAAAACTCGAAACAAAAGGAATTTTTTCGGCCGCATACGTGCTCATTCAGTATAGGAGAACAAAAAGCGAATTTTCAAGTGTAAGTGTGGTGGCGTCGCCGTGATATGGAAGTTCGCATGATCCGTGCGGATCCGCGAAAATCCGTGGCAAGAGAAGTCCAAAATAAAATGCGGCCCAGGCCAGCCACCCGGGCCGCATCGCTCGTGAGTGCCACGTCTGCAGGTTTCACCGCGTCAAGCGGCGAAGCGTGAATCAGAAAACCGCACTCCCGAAGGAGCGTCCGTTCGCCGGCCCACCCTGTTGACGATCCCTCCGCAAATACTAGATTCGCGGATATTGTCCTGCGGCGACTGCGAGAGCGAACGGCGTCAGTCCTGCTTTTTAGGGAAGGACTCTCTGAGGAGGCCGCAACGCCCGAGTTTTCCTGAAACCCGCCGAAGCGCGTTTCTAAAAACCCTCCCGGTGGTTCACCCTCGAGAACCGCCGGTCACCGCCAGCTCTGTTGCCGTCGCGAACAGGCTCAATGCATCTCACGTTTGCACTGTGAGCACTCTGCGCGAATACCGAATCACACGCAACGGAAAATTAACGTTGAGTTGTGCAGAAACTGTGGACGATGAGACTTCTTTGTGGAAAGGGAAGGAAAACTAGGAAAGATTTCGCCGACGTCAGTGTGGGTTGGTGTGGGTCGGACAGGAGTGTCCGACCCACACAGAAACTGCCCGAATTTTCTCCGTGCCCCGGTGTCTCCGTGGTGAAAGCCCAATTGCATACCCCATCCAGAAAACGCCCGCAGCTTCCGCGAGCGCCAGGGATGCTGCAGTTTGAGCGCCCCCGCCACAAAGCAACAGCCCCGGTTAGTTAGCCGGGGCTGGTTAAGACCGTACTGGACGATGTCTGTCAGTGCATATGATAGCGCTCCAAACCCCACTGTCAAGCAATATCCCCAATATTCAAGTGACCTCGGAGGGCGAGGGATTCGAACCCTAGTGGCTGGACAGCCACTCGAATGTTTGACAGACATCGTCCAGTACCCACTGGCAACACCGTCCAGACTCTGTCTGCGCAAAGTCATTGTATGGAGGCTAATGTTCCTTCGGGCAATCGCGGCGAAAATATGTTGGGATGGATTGCCGATTTGGGAAAAAGGGCACGACCGAAGCCGTGCCCTTCATTCGTTTGGATTTTCTCCGTGCCTCAGTGTCTCGGTGGTGAGGCCTAGTCGCGCACTCCATCCAGAAACGCCCGCAACTTTCGCGAGCGTGAAGGATGCCGCAGCTTGCGCAACGCCTTGGCCTCGATCTGACGGATGCGCTCGCGAGTCACGGCAAACGACTGGCC
>DATGYF010000446.1:0-2238 GCA_035298145.1 Terriglobales bacterium
ATCTCAGAGGGACTTGGACCAACGGCGATACCGGTCCGCGGCATCTGTTCGACGTGATCGGCCAGTGCTTCGCCATCGCCCAGGAGATGAACTGCGGAGTCTGGAAGGCCGCAGCCGACCTGGTCATCGATCCCGACGTGAATGGATTCAAGTACGACGACTTCGAACGCTCCGCGGAATTAATCCGTTCCGGAGAGGCGGCAACCCGGGCCGCATTGCCTGAAATCCGGAAGTGGCTGCAGCAACCCGAGCCCGCTCGAAAACCCCAATCCCCCCGCTTAAACCAGCCAGCCCCAGTGTTAGCCAAGTAGGCACCGCGCGGTCCACGTAGGGGCAGGTGTCCCACCTGCCCAGCCGAGCGCAGCTCGGCCGTGCCTCTTGTGGAATCACCTTCAATCGTGGGAGAGAAAACCAAGCCGAGCTCCGCTCGGCCAGGCGGGTGTGGGACACCCGCCTCTACGTGGACCATGGTTGTCTGAGTTTGATAGCTAGAAGCTAGCAGCCGGGAGCCAGAAGCGCTCTTATTTCATCACGCCGCGCGCTGCAATCCCGATATTGTCGCGCGAAGTATTTTTGACCAGATACATCATCTCATCGGCCTGGCGGATGATCTCGCGCGGAGTCTTGGCATCGTGCGGGTAGGTAGCCACGCCCATCGAGGCGCGGACGTTCAGGTTCAGTCCTTCTTCCTGACAGAACATGCTGGTGCGCAGGCTGTCGCGAAGACGTTTCGCCACGATCAGGGCAGCATCTTTTCCAGTCTGGGGCAGCAGAACCACAAACTCGTCTCCGCCATAGCGGAAGGCGTAGTCGATTAATCGCAGCTGCGCTTTGATCAGGTAGCCAATTTCCATCAGCAGCTTGCTTCCCACCAGGTGTCCGTGCGTGTCGTTGACCTGCTTGAAGTGGTCGAGATCGATGAACACCACGGTGAATTCGTAGCCGTAGCGCGCGGACCGGTAAACCTCGGTTTCCAGCGTCTTGTAGAGATGACGCGCGTTGTACAGTCCGGTGCAATCGTCGGTGATGGTGAGTTCCTGAATCTTTTCGACTGCGCGCGCATTTTCGATGGCGATGGCGGCGTAATCACAAATCGACTGCAGAAAGAAAGATTCCTGGTCGGTGAAGTGTTCCATCCTCACATTGACCAGTTGAATCACGCCCAGCACCCGCAGCTTGGAACGCAGGGGCACACAGATGATTGACCGCGTCTCCCACTGCGTCATCTCGTCGATGCGCTTGGCGAAGCGGGGATCGGTGTACACGTCCGGCACCACCACGCGCTCGCCGTGTTTCGCCACCCAGCCGGCGATGCCTTCGCCAACTTTCAGGCGGACGTTCTTCAGGGCCTCGGAGGCCTTGCCCACCGCGATGGCAAAGTAAAGTTCGTCCCGCTCCTCGTCCACCATCAGCAATGACCAGTTGTCGGGACGGAAATATTCCGCCATCTTTTCCATGATGGTCTGCAGGATGGAGTCGAGATCGAGCGACGAGGTCAGGGCCTTGGCCACATCATGAAAGATGCCCAGTTCCTGCACTTTGCGGTCGGCGGCGGCCTTGGTCATGAACTGCGGTCCTCGATGTGGGCAGGAAGTGTTGAAATTATATGCGGCTCGGGAAAGCGGCGGCAATCAACCTTAGTAACCAGAACCCCTGAAGCCAAGTCCGGAAGCTGGAATGCGGGCCGGGGAGCCCGCGGTTTAACAATGCGGTTCTCTCCCGCCCCAAATTCATGGGCCCGGAGGGCCTTGATTAACATATATTTATCTTCAGATTACTCTTACATCTTGGATGCGGCCAGAGCTAGCTGAGGCGGCGGGAAGACGGCCAGGTGGAATCCTTTGGGGCACGACTGAAGCGGGAACGGGAACAGCGCAAAATCACGCTGGACGAGATTGCTGTGTCCACCAAGATCGGCACCCGTTTCCTGGCCGCCATTGAAGAAGACCGCTTCGATCAGCTTCCCGGCGGTATCTTCAATAAGGGCTTTATCCGCGCCTATGCCCGCCATCTGGGCATGGACGAAAACCAGGCTATCGCTGACTTCGTGGCCGCCACCGAACCCGTCCTGCCTGAACCCCTGCCGCAGGATGCCCCGGTGCTCGCGGCCCTGGCGGAGCGGGTGCCGGAAGCAAAGAAGAAGAAGAGCCGGGGCGATGGCGGTATGCCGTGGGGTATTTTCGCCATTGTGCTCCTGGTACTGGCCTGCGGATTCGCCCTTTGGGGCTTTCATTCACG
>DATGYF010000447.1:0-2245 GCA_035298145.1 Terriglobales bacterium
CGACAGCTACGGCAACCGTTGCGCGCGATGGTTGGCGCCGGCAGGGCCGCTGCGGCTGACCAGTTCTACGCTCATCGAAGACAGCGGCACGCCCGACGCGGGCGATCCCGAGGCGCAGGAGCATCCGGTGAACGAACTGCCACCGGAGATGCTGCGCTATCTGCTCAACAGCCGCTATTGCGAAGTGGACCGGTTGTCGAATATCGCTGTCGAATTGTTCGGCCACCTGAAGCCGGGATGGAGCCGCGTACAGGCCATTTGCGGCTGGGTGAACTGGAAGGTGGCATTCGGCTACCAGCACGCGCGTTCGTCGAAGACTGCACTGGACGTGTTTACCGAGCGCACTGGAGTGTGCCGCGACTTCCAGCACCTGGCCGTCACCTTCTGCCGCGCGCTTAACATTCCGGCCCGCTACGCTACGGGATACCTGGGCGACATTGGCGTTCCCTTGCAGCCCACACCCATGGATTTCAGCGCCTGGTTCGAAGTGTATCTGCAAAATCGTTGGTGGACATTTGATGCGCGCCATGTTCAGCCGAGGATTGGGAGGGTGTTGATGGCGACCGGCCGGGATGCTTCCGACGTTGCGATCACGACGTCTTTCGGTATTGCCAATCTGACCGGATTTTCCGTGGTTACGGAAGAATGCTAGGTGTGAGGCGGGCGCCCTCGCCCGCCGCCTTTGCCTTTGACTTGGCCTTTTGATCCTGCCTTTGAGCGTTCAGATAGACCAACTGGGATCTCAAGCTGAACAATGTCAAAAGCGGCGGGCGAGGGCACCCGCCCCACACAGGCTTTAAGGCGCTTCGATGAGCTCCAGCTTTCCCTCCCGGTTGCGGTGCAGCACCATGACTTTCCCTTTGGGATCGCGGAATACGAATACGTCACGGTCGCGGAAGTGGGCCTCCTTGATGGCTTCCTCCAGCGTCATGGGGCGCAGGGCGACGGCGTCCTCGGAGCGGACGAGATGTACTTCCGTGGACTTGGCGACAGCCGGAAATTTGTGCACCACCAGCGAGATCTCGGTCTCCGTGGTTTCGATGATCCCGACCCTGGCCGGCAGGCTCTCCTGCTGGGCTTCCTTGCCATTCCATTTTTTCAGGTCGTGGCGTTTCTTGCTGCGCCATCGCGTCTTGTACTTGACCGCCTGCTTTTCCAGATGATCCAGGGCCTCGTTGACGGCAGACTTCATGTCACCGGCTTGGGCTTCACCGACCAGCGGTCCATTGCGCGGGCTGATCGTGATCTCGGCTTTGTGGCGCCGCTTTTCGATGGCCAGAATGACCTTGGTATCAAACTTGTCGCCCAGAATTTTGCGGATTTTGGTCAGTCCGGTTTCGACCGACTTGCGGATGGTGGGAGTGATTTCGTAGTGTCTGCCGGTAAATTCTACGTTCATGAGCGCCCCTTTCTTCTTGCCCTGCCATCAGAGGTGTCGAAAAACCAACATGTCATCCTGAGAGTAGCCGATTCATTCGCATGCGAATGGAGCGGCGAAGTCGAAGGATCCCTTCCAGCGGCACAACCTGTGAAGGCACGGCTTCCTCGCGGTATGCAAATTCCCTAACCCTACTGAGCATCGCAACTATAGGGGTTCTTCGACTGCGTGGAAACTTCGCGGAGCGAAGTTTCCACTCCGCTCGGATGACAACTCACGATTTTCCGCAGCTTATTTCTTAACTCTGCGCTGATGAGTGCTGGGAATGCGCATGTCTTCGCGGTATTTTGCCACCGTGCGGCGCGTGACCTGGATGCCCTGTGACTGCAAGATGCGAGTGATCTGCTCGTCAGTCAACGGGCGGCTTGGGTCTTCTTCCTCGATGAGCTTTTTGACCCGGCGCTTGAGGATGAGCAGCGAAGTGCTGCCACCCTGGGGACCGTTCACGCTCTCGCTGAAGAAATAGCGCAATTCAAATACGCCCTGGGGGGTGTGAGCGTATTTACTGGCAACCGCCCGGCTGACCGTGGAAGGATGCACGCCGATTTCTTCGGCGACCTCCTTGATCATCATCGGTTTGAGCTGGTCGATGCCTTTTTCCAGAAAATCCTGTTGCCGGGTGACGATGGCATAGCAGACTTTGGTGATGGTCTGCTTGCGCTGTTCGATGTTTTTAATGAGCTGGATGGCGCTCTTGTAACGCTCCTTGACGTAGTTGCGCGTGTCTTTGTCGTTGGTGTCGCGGGTCAGCAGGCGCTTGTAGGCGGGATTCAGGCGCAGCACCGGGACATCGTCTTCATTCATCAT
>DATGYF010000448.1:0-5068 GCA_035298145.1 Terriglobales bacterium
GAGCTGCGCTCGGCTGGGCAGGTGGGACACCTGCCCCTACGTGGACCGCGCGGTGCCTACTTGGCTAACACTGGGGCTGCCTGGTTTAAGCGGGGGGATTGGGGTTTTCGAGCGGGCTCGGGTTGCTGCAGCCACTTCCGGATTTCAGGCAACGCGGCCCGGGTTGCCGCTTCTCCGGAACGGATTAATTCCGCGGAGCGTTCGAAATCGTCGTATTTGAATCCATTCACGTCGGGATCAATGACCAGGTCGGCGGCGGCCTTCCAGACTCCGCAGTTCATCTCCTGGGCAATGGCGAAGCACTGGCCGATCACGTCGAACAGATGCCGCGGACCGGTATCGCCGTTGGTCCAAGTCCCTCTGAGATGTACCGCCAGCACGCGTTGCGCGCCCATCTCGCGCAGCGGGACCGTGGGCACGGCGTGGGCCAGCATGCCATCTACCAGCAGACGTCCGCGAATTTTTACCGGGAGAAACATTCCCGGGTAAGCGCAACTGGCACGCACCGGATCGACCAGCGGTCCGGAGTGGAACACGACGCCGGCGCCGGTGGAAAAATCCGTGGCAGTCACGGCCAGAGGAATCTGCAAATCTTCGAAGGTCTTGACTTTCAGAATGCTGCTCAGAAACTTGATCATGCGCTCGTTGCTGGCAAAACCGTAGCGCGACAGAGTCCAGCGGGCAAAATCCTTGAAGCGCACCCGGGTGGACATTTGTGTCAACTCCGCGATGGTGACGCCGCTGCAGTAGGCGGCGCCGATGAGGGCTCCAACACTGGTGCCGGCCACCAGGCTCACGGGAATATTTTCTTCTTCGAGAACTTTGAGGACGCCGATATGCGCGATGCCGCGGGCGAAACCGCCACCCAGCGCCAGCCCTAAGCCGCGGGAAGGCTGCGCCTGCTCCGGGCCGGAGAGGCCCGACAGGCCGCGTCCGAAGGCCTGTACCGAACGAATGATCTTGCCCAGTTGCTTCACCGGAACCTCATTTCACCCGACTGCCCCGGTCTTCCATCTAGCAGCTAAGATGCCAGTTCCCCGGGAATAGTTCCAGGCACGTCGGTCCTCACCCGCGGGTTACCGCTGGACGGGTTCGCGGCCCGGCGCCGCGCCGGTGACTAACTCCAACAATCCTGTTAACTTGGGGGCCATGATTCGGGAAATCTCGGCCGGGGGCGTGGTCGTAAGCAGGGCCGGCGAGGGTTGGCAAATGGCGGTCATTGAGCCCCAGACCGAAGGCTCTTCGACGCGTCCGGCGCGGAAAACTGCGCAAAGAGTGGTATTGGCGCTGCCCAAGGGTCTGGTGGATCCCGGCGAAAAGCCCGAGCAGACAGCCCTACGCGAGGTGCGCGAGGAGACCGGACTCACCGCGACTTCAATTACCAAGCTGGGAGATATCAAGTACGTTTATGTGCGCTCCTGGGGAGATGGGCAACGCGTATTCAAGATCGTTTCGTTCTACCTGTTCCGGTATCAGTCGGGCCAGATTGATGACGTGTCTCGCGAGATGCGGGTCGAGGTCAAGCGCGCTCTGTGGATTCCCCTCGAGGAGGCTCCGCGCAAGCTGGCGTATCGCGGGGAACGAGATGTGGTCCGGCGGGCCCAGAAATATCTGCAATCTCATCCGGAGGTTTGATCATGCCGCATGAACATGTCGAGACCCATTTCATGGCCACCAATGTGGTGCGCGACGTAGTCATCGGCATGGCCGATGGCCTTACCGTACCCTTCGCTCTGGCCGCAGGGCTTTCAGGCGCGGTACAGAACACCCACCTGATCGTGGTGGGCGGCCTGGCTGAGATTGCCGCCGGTTCGATCGCCATGGGCCTGGGCGGATATCTAGCGGCCCGCGGCGATGCCGAACACTACGAACAGGAACGGGCGCGCGAGTATCGCGAGATCAAGGAAATCCCTGAGGAAGAGATGGCAGAAGTGGGACGTGTGTTCCAGTCCTACGGCATGACGGCGGCCGAAAGTACGCCCGTCGTCGAAGCGCTAAGCCGCCGTCCCGATGCCTGGGTGGATTTTATGATGCGCTTCGAACTGGGACTGGAAGAGCCCGACCCAAAACGCGCGTTGACCAGCGCCGTCACCATCGCCGGCTCTTATGTTGCGGGCGGCCTGATTCCGCTTTCGCCCTACATCCTTCTCTCCAGCGCGGTGCATGGACTGGCGTACTCGGCGGTGGTGACCCTGGCCGCGCTCGGCGTCTTCGGCTATCTCAAGGGACGTTACACTGGAACTGGCCCGGGGCGCAGCGCGCTGCAAACGATGGTCATCGGCGGCGTGGCCGCAGCCGCGGCTTTTGCTTTGGCCAAGTTAATCTCTTGAGATTCAGTGTGAAGGTTAGTGTGGAGGTTTAGTGTGGCGCGGGCGCCCTCGCACGCGTGGACGGGCGGGACGCCCGTCCTCCATTTGAGCGAACCTCGATGGTGTCTTGGAGCATCTGGCAGCTTCCCGCATAATCTAGTAGTGAATTCTGAATGGGCAGCGCCGGCGTCCCTGCGACCTCGCTCAGGGCAGGCCCGCCGGCTGTCGGGAAGGCATCTTGCCTTCCCCCTCGTCATTCTTTCCCTGGCGCCAATGCTGTCCACATCGGCCGACGCCCGCAACAAGCATTCATCGTCCCTTGCCGTCCCGGATCGCGGATACAGTTCTGCCCTGGCAGCGGCCAATCGCTTTCTGCAGGCCTGGCAGAACCAGGACCGTGAAACCGGTCTGCTCATGCTGACCGACGCCGCGAAACAGGCCAGTTCGCAGGAGCGCATGGACAGTTTCTTCTCCTCCGGAAACGATGCGGCTTACGAAATCGCGCGTGGAAGAAAGCTGAAAGGCGGGCGCTATGCTTTTCCCATTACTTTGTTTATTTCTGATTCCGAATCGAATCGGTCTGGTCGCCCGCAGAGATCGCAGATCATTGTGGTTCATGCCGCCAGAGACGAATGGGCAATCGATAAACTGCCCTAGCTTGGTGTGGGTCAGACACTCTTGTCCGACCCACACTTGAATTGACTCGCGCCGCTATACAATCGTTGTCGTCCCTTGCTCCTCCGAGGTTTTTCCATGAAGCGCATCCACAAAGTTGCCGTACTCGGCGCCGGAACCATGGGCGCACGCATCGCCGCCCACTTCGCCAATGCCGGCGTGCCCAGCTACGTGCTCGACATCGTTCCTCCCGATGCCGATGGCCCCGCGAGGAACAAACTCGCCGTCGCCGGTCTGGAGGCGGCGAAGAAATCCAAGCCCGCCGCTTTCTTCGAGCCAGCACTGGCGCGCCTGGTGACGGTCGGAAACCTCGAAGACGACCTCAAGCACTTGAGCGAAGTGGACTGGATCATCGAAGCCGTGGTTGAGAATCTCGAGATCAAGCGAGCGCTTCTGAAGAAGGTGGAAGCCGTCCGCAAGCCGGGGACAATTGTCAGCACCAACACCAGCGGCCTGCCCGTGGCAAAGATTGCCGAAGGTTTTTCCGACGATTTTCGCAAGTCATGGCTGGGCACGCATTTTTTCAACCCACCGCGCTACATGCGGCTGCTGGAAATTATCGCCACTCCGGAAACGGACCGCGCCGCGATCGAGGCCGTTACCCACTTCAGTGACGTGAATCTCGGCAAGGGGGTGGTGTTCGCCAAGGACATGCCCAACTTCATTGCCAACCGCATCGGCACGTTTTCCGTGCTTAACGTGATGCGACTGATGCAGGAGATGGACCTGAGCATCGAAGATGTGGACGCGCTGACCGGAGACGCAGTGGGATGGCCGAAGTCTGCAACTTTTCGAACCATCGACCTGGTGGGCCTCGACATTCTGGGGCACGTGGTTGGCAATATGGAGAAGTCCGGTGGTCAGGAGAATCCCCCGCACCCCAGCCCATTGCCTGACTTCTACAAACAGATGCTGGAGCGCAAGTGGCTGGGCGATAAGACTAAGGGTGGTTTTTACAAGAAGGGTGTGGGGCGGGCGCCCTCGCCCGCCAATGCCGGCAAAGAGGACGAACGCCTCGCGCTGGATTGGAAGACGCTTGAATACCGCCCTCGCCAGAAGGCAAAGTTCCCGGCCCTCGAGATGGCAAAAAATATCGAGGACACGGGTGCACGTCTGCGCATGTTGCTCGGTCTCGAGGGCAGTCCGCAGAGAGGGGACAAGGCGGGCGCATTCTTGTGGTCAGTCCTGTCCGATCTGTGGAACTACTCGGCCAACCGCGTTCCCGAAATTTCCGATTCTATCGTCGAGATCGACCGCGCCATGCGCCTGGGCTTCAACTGGAAGCTTGGTCCCTTCGAACTATGGGATGCAGCCGGGATTGAAGCCACGGTCGCGCGCATGAAGAAAGAAGGGCGCGCCGTAGCCGGAAATGTTGAGCAGTTGCTGGCGGGCGGAAAAAAATCCTGGTACCTGGATGATCCCAAGGCCGCTTCAGGCCGGGTTTACTTTGATCTCAGAAGCGCGAAGTATGCGCCGGTTGAAGTTCCGCAGGGCGTGTGGTCGGTCGAGGTGGCAAAGAAATCCAACGGGGTGGTCAAGAAGAACTCAGGTGCGTCGCTGATCGATCTGGGCGATGGCGTTGCATGCATCGAATTTCATTCGAAGATGAACTCGCTCGGCGGCGACATTGTCAGCCTCATCAGTCAAACCCTGAAACCAGGCGGCCCCGGCGATGGCTTCGACGCCTTTGTCATCACCAACGACGCGGACAACTTTTCTGTCGGCGCCAACGTCATGCTGCTGCTCATGTCCGTCCAGGAAGAAGAGTGGGACGAGGTTGACCTCGCCATCCGTCAGTTCCAGGGCATGACCCAGGCCATCAAGTTCTCGCCCAAGCCGGTAGTGGTCGCGCCTTTCGGGCTGTGCCTGGGCGGCGGGACCGAAATCACCCTTCATGCCGCAGCCCGCCAGCCTCATGCCGAACTCTACGCCGGACTGGTCGAAGTCGGCGTCGGTCTGCTCCCCGGCGGAGGCGGCTGCAAGGAGATGCTGCTGCGCGCGGTGGATAGTGCGGCGGCGATTCGTCCAGGACGCGGCGAGTCCATTGAACTGATGGAGGCAATGAAGAAAGCTTTCGAGACCAT
>DATGYF010000449.1:0-7237 GCA_035298145.1 Terriglobales bacterium
CACGATCTTCGCCCCTTTCACCTCGGCTCGCGCCTGCCCGGTATAGCGCCCATCGGTAAAGAGCACCCGATTCTTTCCTGTGATCACGAGAATGCCCGCGCTGCCGGTGAATCCGCAGAGATAGCGAATATTAGGAGGATGGACGACCATCAGCGCGTCCAGGTGATGGTTGGAAAGAGAATGCTGCAAGCGCTGTTGACGGCCTCGATGGTCCATCCCAGGAGTTTAGCAAGTCGGTGGTATGGAGGTACGGAAAGCACTCCAGTTCAGCGTTGTTTGGTACATTGGATCTCGTCACGACCGATGAGTTGTCTGTGCGGTAGGGGGACATCGTTAAGCCATGCTTGCTGCCCTAGCCATTTCCAACTACCGGTCGCTGCGCGATCTGGTCATCCCTCTCCAAAGACTTAACGTCATTACCGGCCCGAATGGCAGCGGAAAATCCAGCCTCTATCGTGCCCTTCGGCTCCTTGCCGATACTGCACAAGGCCGAGTAGTTTCATCCATCGCTCGTGAAGGAGGTCTGCCATCAACGCTCTGGGCTGGTCCGGAGTCCATCTCGCCATCCATGCGTCGAGGGGATCACCCAATTCAAGGAACTCGGCGAACCCAGCCGGTGAATCTGCGATTGGGCTTTGCGAGCGACGAATATGGTTATCTTATCGACCTGGGGTTGCCGACGCCCGCCTCCTCAGCTTTCAGCCTCGATCCTCAAATTAAGCGTGAATGTATTTGGCATGGCCCCATACTTCGTCCCAGCACGATGCTGGTCGATCGTCACGGACCTCTGGTTCGCATTTTCGGTGAAGACGGAGAGTCGGAACTGGTCACGGACCGCCTCTCCGCCTTTGACAGCATGATGACGAGTATTTCCGATCCGAGAAATGCCCCCGAAATGATGACGTTACGAGAGTCGATTCGAGACTGGCGTTTCTACGATCATTTCAGAACAGACGCGGATGCACCGGTACGCATACCTCAAGTCGGCACCTGGACGCCGATACTCGGTAACGATGGTTCGGACCTCGCTGCGGCGATACAGACCATTCGCGAAATCGGGTCCGACGATCTGCTCGACGCGGCCGTCGAAGATGCTTTTCCGGGTGGTCGTGTTTCCGTAGCCAACATAGAAGGGAGGTTCGCCCTGACCATGGTCCAGCATGGGCTGTTGCGGCCGCTTGGCACAGCGGAGTTGTCGGACGGGACGCTGCGGTACCTGCTTTGGATTGCCGCGCTGCTAACGCCACGGCCTCCAGCGCTGATGATCCTCAATGAGCCGGAGACGAGTCTGCATCCTGACCTGCTTGTTGCCCTTGCCCGCCTCATTGCGAGGGCAGCCGAGCGAACTCAGGTCGTAGTCGTAACCCATGCAAGCCCAATTGTTTCGACACTCGCAGAGCACTCTGGTTGTCATTCCATCACGCTTGAAAAAAAGTTCGGTGAAACTCAGATCGCGGGAACCAGGGGCCTTGGGGGGCCAGCCTGGCATTGGCCTTCTCGCTAGAGACGGCCTGGTGCCATGAAGCAAGCGGCGGAAAGCTGCAAGACTCAGGGTCAAAACCCGCGGGCGAGGGCGCCGCTCCACACCGTCTTGGCCGCAAAACAAAACCGCCGGACCTGAGTGTTTCAGGAGCCGGCGGCTGTCTTTACTTCTACCTCGTGCTATGTCTGCCGCGACTAGGTCTGGATGATGCGCGGCGTGATGAAGAAGATCAGCTCCTGGTTGGAGGTGCTGACCGATTGCCGTTTGAACAGGTTGCCCAGGTACGGGATGCTGCCCAACAGCGGTACCTGCTGGACGTTGACTGAGTTCTGGGTCTGGATCACGCCGCCGATGACCACCGTGCCACCGTCGGTCACGAGGACCTGGGTGGTTGCCTGCTGGGTGATCAGCGTCGGGTTGCCCTGGACCGTACGGCCGAAGTCAGGCGTGGTGTTTTCCACATCCACGTTCAGGAAGATGGTGCCTTCCGAGGTGATCTGTGGAACCACGGTCAAGCGCAGGAACGCGTCCACATAAGTCACGGTGGGCGGTCCACCCAACTGCGCCTGGGTCACGATGGGTACGCGCACGCCCTGGCGAACCAGAGCCTGAATGTTGTTCTGCGTGACCACTCGCGGACGGGAAAGGATCTTCAGCAGTCCGCGCGACTCCGCCATCGTAAGGATGGCATCAATGCGCACATTGTTGCTGGCATTGACGAAGGTCAGACCGCTGGTCGGGCTGGTGACGGGAAAGTTCGAGAACAGTGGAATCTGGCTTCCCCCTCCGGTGCTGCTGCCGGCTGTGATATAGCCGGGGGTCAGACCGCCCACCGTGGTCGGCGAAGTCCCGACTGCAGAGGCGCCGCCGATCGCGGTTTTTCCATCGCCCCAACCGAAACCAAGCTGGGTTCCGATATCGCGGGCGAAGCTGCGGGTTGCGGCCACGACGCGGGCTTCAATTTCCACTTCCTGGGTCTTGCGGTCGAGCTGGGTCAGGAGGCGGTCGATGGCCGGCATCACCGAAGGAATATCCTGGATGATGAGAGCGTTGGTCCGGTCGTCGGAGATGACGTCGCCCCGCTGGGTGAGGAAATTCTTCACCGTGGGGACCACATCCTTGGAATGGGCGTAGCTCAGGAAACGGGTGACCGTGACCTTGTCCACTGCCAGGGCCTCGGCTTCAATCTGGGCGCGCCGTGATTCAGCTTCCTTGCGCATGGTCTCAACCGTGGCGATGCGCAGTACGTTGCCTTCCAGCTGCCGCGACAGATCGTTGTTCTTCAGAACGATGTCCAGTGCCTGGTCCCACGGCACGTCGTCGAGGACGATGGTCAGAGTGCCCTTGACGTTGGGGTCAAGAACAACGTTCAGTCCGCTGATTTCGTGAATCAGGCGGAAGAAATCTTTCAGGTCCACATCCTTCAAGTTCACCGAGATGGGTTCACCGGTGTACTTCGGTCCGGTGATCGCGGGCGCCTGCGCAGCCTGTACTTTCTGCTCGGCAGCCATGTTCACGGCCGGTTGCATACCGCTGGACTGCATGGCCGCGCTGGCCGCAGGCAGCAGATTGCCCTCGGGGCGGACGGCAAACTTTCCGGCGGCCGCAGTGGCGCGCGCGGAAGGATCCACCACAGCCGGCTTGGTGTCATCGGACGCGGCTGAATCCTTGGGCCGATAAGAAGGTTCGATGAAGGCGAAATCGGTGGCGCGGGCCGAGGTCTGAATCAACTTGGCTTCCGTGGCGGGCGCGACAATCTGCGCGACCGGGGGCGCGACCGCAACTTCATTCCTGGCTACGGCGGGTTGCTCGGCCGGGGCCTTGACCACCATCGGCGCCGCTTTGGCCACCGCTGCCCTGGTGTACAGCTTCAGGACCAGAGCGTTGTCGCTGCCCGAAACCAGCTCGTGACGGCACGCCTGGGTCAGATCGACCACGATGCGAGAGGTGGGAGTGCTTCGGCCGTCCATGCCGAGGCGCACGTCCTTCACGCCGTCACCGTTGACGCTGATCAGACCATGCGCGGTGGCGACTACCGTATTCGGCAGATCGACCACGATGCGGGCCGGATTGTCCAGCGTGCTCAGTCGCGGTTTCACAGTGCCGTGGGCCCTGATCTCCACGCTGACGCCGTCGGCGGTGCGCACGACGCTGACCTTCTGCAGTGCGGCGTGCCGCGGAGCATCCGTGCCCGCGCCCTGCGTCTGGGCCGAAGCGGTAATGAGCGCCATTACCAGCATCAGCAGTAAAACGGTCACCAATTGCTTTCGCATTTCACTCTCCCCACGGGCTTCGCGCTTGGCTCGCCCCGTATCTTTCTCGCAAGATTCGTTTCTGCCGGGTTCCCGGCTCAACATCCCCGCCGCCCTAGACTGCTGACGTCGTAATCTTCTTGGTCACTTCCCGGGTCATGGCCTTGCCCAGGCGGTCCTGAATGGTTTCCTTGAAAATGATCGAATCGCCGGTGATCTTGACCACGTAACCGTTGAACACCGGATCGTTCTCCCGCAGGAAATACGCCTTGTTCAAGCTGTTGACCACGACCGCGATCATTCCCGAGTCCGCCTTCACCACCCCTTTAAGATTGATCTGGTCGATGGACAGGCAGCGTTTTCCGACGCTGCAGCCCGAGCCCATCATGCTGCGATTCACCACCGGGCTGACAAAGGGATCCCGCCGGCTGGACAGATTGATCTGCTTGGGCGCATCCCCTTTCGCCTTCGCGGGTTGCTTCTGGTTCTCCACCGCGATCTGCTGTTTGGGCTGCGATTTCTTGTGTCCGGCGACCGGCTTGGCTTTGGCCGCGACGGCGCTCCCCGGCTGGGCTGCGTGCTTGGCAGGCAGGGCTGGATTGGCCGCGACTCCCTGCGAGGGCGCCAAGGCAGATTTCGAGTTGACCGCCGGTTGGTGCTGAACTGTCTTCAGCGTGTCCCGTGTGTTGTTGATGGCGTTCGGGTTCTGCCCCCAGGCAGTTCCCGCCACCATTCCCAGGAAAACAATTCCAGTCGTCAGCTTCATATGGTCCCCTGCTTTTTCGCCGCCGCGGGCTGGCCCGGTTTTCCCGGCGCGCTCGCTGGCGGTGCCAAGTCATGACTGTAGAAGGTCGTGGCCGTGCAGGTGGCCACAACGCTCTCGTTTGGCGCGTACTGATAGGTATGCTTCGCCTTGGCCTCGGTCGGTCTCTTGGTGTTCGCCACCATCAGACCCGAGACATTGACGATGCGCTCCAGCTTGCCCACCTTGTCGAAGAAATTCAGCATCGAGTAGTACGGTCCGTCGAGTTCCATCTCGAACGGCACCTCGGTGTAGTATTCCTTGGCTGCGGTCGGCCTGGCGGTATAGCGGCGCAGTTCGATCCCGGCCTTCATGGCCTCGGCATTCATCATCTTCATGAAGCCAGGCACTTCTTTCTCGTCGGGCACGATCTTGCGCTCGATCTCCAGCTGCTGTTTGAGGCTGGCCAGCTGGCGTTCGATATCCACCAGCTTGGGCCGGTAAGACTCCAGTTCCGCGTTTTCACGCAGCTTGGCGTCCAGGGCGGCCTGGGCCGTCGCATTGGCTTCCCGCTGGGTCTTGAACAGGGTGAAGTAAAGGGCGCCGGTCAGCAATGCCGCTACGCCGACCACACTTGCCCACTGTTTAATGCCCGACATTTCGCTAAAGTTGGCCATAGTTTTCTGCCTTCCTAGGACTTCGCCTTTTCGCAGGTCAAGGTGAAATTAAAGGCCTGCATTTCTTTGAAAGTGTCGTCCTGGTAGGTCTCTTTGATTTCGATGTTGGAGAAGTATCCGGTCTTTTGCAGATTGGAGATCAGGCTGGCCACCGCGTCATTGCTCAGGGCCATGCCGTCGATATCGACGCTGGTGCCCTGGTCCTTCATGCTGTTCAGCCAGACTGCTTCGGTGCTGTTCACCGTCTGGCCAATCGTGTTCAGCAGGTTGACCGGGCCGGCCTGGGCCGCGCGCAGCTGGTCGATCACATCCACCCGGCGCTTGTAGTTTTCGGCCTCGCGCTGGCGCTCCATGTAGCGTGCTTTGACGTCCGCCAGTTCAGCGTTCTTCCGCAGCGCCACTTCCATCTTGGCAGCGATGTCCTTGTGCTGTTTGTCCAGCTGGTACCAGTAGCCCGCGTTGACCAGGCCAGCCAGGACCAGCACCACCAGGACCTTCATCTTGGGAGAGCCTACGTCACCCACTTCCATGACGGCGGCCGCCGAAGCTGCGGATCGCTTGTTCTTTCCCTTTTGTGCACCCAGCAGGTTGATTCGGATCATAAGTCTTCAAAACTCCTTAAGGCCAAGCCCACTGCAACTGCCAACTGGCCCGCGTTCTGCTCGATCAACTGCACTCCCGGCCCTTCCGTCGGCAGGCCGATCTTCTGGAACGGATTGAAGATCTCCACCGGCAGTGAAAACTCCTGGCGCAAGGCTTCGACTAAACCCGGTACCTTGGACGAACCGCCCGCCAGATAAATCTTCTCGATGTGCTCGCCCGCCGAACTGGCGCGGAAGAAGTCGAACGTCTTCTGAATTTCGAGCACGATGATCTCGGTCACCTGCTGCAGGATGGGTGTCTTGGCGTCTTCACTGACCGTGCCCACCTTGTGGCCCAGCTTCAGGGATTCAGCGTCGTCGAAGCTCAGGTCCAGTTCTTTCTGCAGCGAATCGGTGTACTGGTGCCCGCCTACGCTGACGTCACGCGGGAACAGCGGCGTGGTGCCCTTCACGATATTGATGTTCATCACGCTCGCGCCCAGATTCAACAGAGCCACCACCTGTCCCGGCGCGGGTTCGTAGTTGTACTCGTAGCAGTTCTGCAAGGCCAGGGCATCGATGTCCACAATAGCCGGAGTCTTGCCTGCCATCGAGAGTACGTTGGTGTAATTGAGGATCTTGTCTTTCTTGACAGCCACCAGCAGAACGTCCATCTGCGGGTTGCCGGCGTCTTCAGAAAGGATCTGGTAGTCGAGGTTCACGTCGGCCAGATCGAAGGGAATATGCTGCGCTGCTTCCTTCTCGATGGTTTCGGCCAGTTCCTGGTCGCTCATCGAAGGCAGCGAGATCTTCTTCACGATCACCGAGTGCCCGCTCACCGCCGTGGCCACGGCCCGCGCCTTGATGGCGTTGTCCAGGAACAGCTTTGAGATCGCGCTCGACACCGTGCCGGAATCCACGATCATGGAGTCCACAACGATATCCGGCGCCAGCGGTTCCAGGCCCAGGTGCGCCACTTCAATTCCGTTGCGCCCTTTTCTAAGCTCCACAGCCTTAATGCTGGAGGAGCCCACATCCAGACCAACAATCGTTTTCGATCCGAATCCAAACATGTGCCCGCCTTTTACAGTTGCCCGGCAGCCTTACCAGCCGCCTTCGGTTTCCTCTTGCTCTTGACTTCCATCTGGGTCGACTTCTCTTCCATCCACTGGTCCAGCCTCGACTTCTTGAAGCGCCAGCGGTTGCCCAGCTTGAAAGCCGGAATCTTCTGTTCGCCTACGTACTTGTAAAGCGTGTCCGGACTCACTCCCAGGTATTGCGACGCCTGGCGAATGTTCATCACTTCCCGCGAGTCGGCCATAGTTCCAAACCCTTTCCACAGATTCAGGCCCGGTATCGGGCAAACGTTGGGAGAAAATTCCTCGCACAAAATTGCGTTCGAGTGAATTTAGGTGTGCTGAGCATATATCAACCCCGAAAGTGCCAAGGTCAAGGCGTATCTTCGGGTTTTACCGGGTTTTATACCTGTTTTCTGGAAAGTG
>DATGYF010000450.1:0-3196 GCA_035298145.1 Terriglobales bacterium
TGGACCGCTCCGGGGATGAATTTCTGCGCCCCGAAGCCGGGATTCACCGACATCACCAATATATAGTCCGCCAGGTCGAGCACTTCGCTCAGGGTTTCAACCGGCGTTGCCGGATTGATTACTACGCCCGCCCGGCAACCATGGTCCTTGATCAGATGCAGGGTGCGATCCAGGTGCACGCAGGCTTCCTGGTGCACCGAAATCCAGTTGGCCCCAGCCTCGCAAAACTCAGGAATGAACTGGTCCGCGTTCTCGATCATGAGATGGCAATCTAGCGGCAGTTCGGTCACCTTGCGCAGCGACCTTACCAGGGGCGGCCCCATAGTCAGATTGGGGACAAAGTGGCCGTCCATGATATCCACGTGGACAACCGTGCCTCCGCCTGAGGTGGCATCGCGGACCTGGTCCGCCAGGTGGGCAAAGTCAGCCGCTAAAATCGAGGGTGCGAGTTCAATCAACCTGGGTTCTCGCTCACGCTTTCTTTGGTAAAGTCTAACACGCGGGGGAAGCACAAGAGTGCCCCGGAAGGGCCGTTCCGCCATGCAACTTGCCACTGCGCTCCAGGATACTCACCACCAAATCAATGAATTCCCGCTGAGCCGTGAGTGTCAGTACGCGACCGCACAAAACAACGCGGCGACGGCCGCGCTGAGGACAATTGTCCGGCATCGAACACTGTAAAGATGAAGGATGTGGTATCCATCCTACCGGGGAGACCGATGCAAGAACAGCGAGAGCGATGGATGCAACTCTGTGAGCAGGCGGCCACGGAACAAGACCCTGAAAAACTGATGGCGCTCATAACTGAAATCAACCGCTTGCTGGAAGCTAAGGAGCGGCGACTCAGACAGAACTCACCAGCTCCCAAGCCGACCGACTAGTCTCCCTACAGCCTGATTTTGTCGAAAATGAGGGCACGCCCTGGGCCATTAGTCAGCATCCCACTTCAGTCCTTCAAGATCAGTTTGCCCGCATTGGGGGCGAGGGATGCAGGCCATGCTCCGGAACTCTTTTTGAGGATGGTTCGTGGAAAGCAAGAACCTACAAATCGCGCAGCCGGGCGAGCGCACCAATGCCGCCGGTAAACCCGTCGGCAACGTGATACTGCTCTCGATGTGTGACAGTGAATACGGCTTGTTTCGTCCTCATCTCGAATATGTCGAACTGCCCGACCATCTGGTGCTGCACGAGGCGGGAGCCAAACTGGACTTTGCCTACTTCCCAAATCGAGGGCTGATCTCTTTTGTAGTCGCCATGGAAGATGGCAAGACCGCGGAAGCGGGCGTGGTAGGAAACGAAGGTTTTGCCGGAATACCGGCGGCCGTGGGCCTGAGCCGGAGCCCTCTGCAGGCCGTGGTGCAAATCAGCGGAGATGGATTTCGGGTCGAGGTGGAGGCTTTGCAAAAGATCCTGGAATCGGCCCCGCATCTCCAGTTGCTGTTGAGCCGTTTTGCCGTGGTGCAGGGCATGCAGGTTGCGCAAACGGCCGCCTGCAACCGGCTGCACGAGATTGAGCAGCGCCTGGCGCGCTGGTTGCTGATGGCGCAGGACCGGGTGGATTCCGGGGTGCTGCCCATCACCCACGACTTTCTCGCCACCATGCTGGGCACCAATCGATCCAGCGTGAGCCTGGCCGCCGCGACCTTACGCAAGAAAAATCTCATCCGCTATACGCCGGGCGCGGTGACCATCGTCAACCGCAAGAAACTTGAAGCTCTGGCCTGCGAGTGCTACGGCATCATGCAACAGCACAACGGGCACCTCGGCCTGAGATAGCGGCATCTGGGTGCGCTCCGTCAGACTGAGAAATAATCTCCCCGTAACCTTTTTGCCTCCTGAAAGTTTATATAGTTTAGAGGCACGATGGCCCTCAGGCGACCAGCGAAAGACCCCCGGAAGGAGGCGTCCGGCTTGGCGGCAGGCGAGCGCCTGCTGGTGGAAGCCGCCCAAAAGGACCCCAGCCGCTTCGCCGAATTGTACGAGCTGAATTTCGCGCGGGTCTATGCCTACATCGCCAGACGCGTCGGCGATCGCGATGCCGCCCAGGACCTGACTTCCGACGTCTTCCATAAGGCCCTGGCCAGCATTCACACTTTTGAATGGCGCGGCGTGCCCTTTGCCGGCTGGCTGCTGCGAATTGCCGCCAACATGATCGTGGACCGGTCAAAACGCGGGACCAGAGAGATTACCGGCCAGGAGGATCTGCCGGATCTTCCCGACCCGGGCGCGAAGCCCAGGCTGGTTGAGGCCGATGAGTCCGCCCGCCTCTTCCTGCTGGTGGAGCAGCTGCCCGCCGATCAACGGCGCGTTATCGGGATGCGTTTCGCCGAGGAGAAAAGTATCCGTGAAATCGCGCAAGCCCTGGGACGCAGCGAGGGCGCAGTGAAGCAGTTGCAGTTCCGCGCCTTGCAGAACCTGCGTTCCCGATTGGAGGGTGCCCATGCCTAAGCGCTCTCTGCCCAATCGCCAGGCGATCGAGAAACTCGACCAGGCGGTGACCCAGCTTCTGGCGGCCCCGAAGGCAAGGCTTCACACCGAAGATCCCGAGTTGTTGCCGCTGCTGCGCATCGCCGCCGAACTGCGCCAGCTTCCGCGGGAAGATTTCAAGGCCCGCCTCAAATCCGATTTGCAAAGGAAGAAATCCATGGCAACCATGACCGAAACTGCTGCTTCCGTTCGAATCGTTGCATCCCCCCGCATGACCTTCAAGGACGTAGCGAAAGCGATCGAGTTTTACAAGAATGCCTTCGGAGCGAAAGAGACTTTCCGTTTCGAGGTTGGAGCGGGGATCGCCCACGCCGAAATCCTGATTGGCGACTCCGTCGTCATGCTGGCGGAAGAATGGCCCGAGGGCGGACGCTACAGTCCGGAGACCACAGGCAATTCGCCGGTGGCGATGACCATCCAGGTTCCCGACGTGGACGCCTTCGCGGCACGCGTCATTGCTGCCGGCGCCAAGCTGCAACGCCCCATCGCCGACCAGTTCTACGGAAGGCGTGATGCCAATCTCCTGGACCCTTTCGGATATCCGTGGAGCGTATTTACGGTCAAGGAGGAGATGCCCGTCGAGGAGATGCACCGCCGCTTCCGGGCGATGATGCCGGAGAAAAAGAAGCCGGCGGTGGACCCCGTCCCGAAAGGCTACACCACCTTGACCACGTATCTGGTGGCGCAAGATGCCGACGGCCTGATTCAG
>DATGYF010000451.1:0-5008 GCA_035298145.1 Terriglobales bacterium
CACCCAGGCATCAAGCGTTGAGCCCATCGTCTGATAGACATTCTTGTCATCGACGTAAACCACGTATCCGGTCACGTGCAAATCGCTCTCAGCCGTGGCCTCAAAGTGGACGGGGGAGTTGACCGGACTGGTCCGGCTGGCACTCAGCCCCGGAGACTGTACCGAGACCAGGGTCACAGTGGCATGTGCCGAAATACCGGCGCAAAGGCAGAGCGTCGATATGAGAATCAGCTTCCCATAGGCTTCGCTCCTGCCTTCACCCAGCCTCCCGGCCCGCTCCTTGGACGGGTACGAATGTGGAAACAACCCCTTGCTTTCATCACCCTGCCTTGCTGCTGTGGATGGCGCGCTTTGCTGCTTCATTCCGTTGGGTCCTGTGAATTGTGATTTCTGTTGCCAGATTCACAGTGCAGGAATGCATTTGGCGGGCCACACATATGCACACTTGTGCATCCAGTAAACCTCTGAAAGCCAGCAGGAACGGCCTGCGAGCGTGAACTCGGTGGGAGCGCGTTCCAAAATCGAACCCCTATTTGGAACCGGCAAATATAGGCCGGGAATTTTACAAAGCAGCGGAGTGTTGGGACTCACTGCCGGGGGGCAGCTACGCGGGTCTGTGGGGTATTGAAGGACACTGATGGGCCGAGAAGTCGCGGACGATGACGAGCTGTTCGGGTGACGCTGGAGCAGGCGCCGGAGGACGAAGGCTACGACGCGGCTGTCATGGTAGTGGTGACATCGCTTTCCTGGTCCTTTCCACGGGCGCTTATAATTTGCTTGTGCCGGACGATTATCTTTCCGATCGCCACTGCGATTTTCGACGCTTCACCAACCAACGCTAGTTCTTCGGCCGGGTATCCAGACCGAAATCGCTCTGCACGCGGCGGTACCAGGTTTCGTCGTCGCTGCCGCTTAGCTCCGCCCATTCTTCATCGGTCATTCCGTTGCGCCATTGCAGGAAAGGAACGGCGTCGGGTCCCACCGGATGGCGCAGTTGCCAGGTTCCGCTCTGCGCGATTTCTACAATCTTCTGGGCGACCAGCGAAGGCGGGGCCGGATGTTTCAGGGAAGCCTCGAAGAGCAATGCGAAGCGCGCGCGCTGCCGGTACGGAGAATGGTCCGGCTGATCTCCAATGCGCCGCGCCATCGCGGTATCAATGATGCCGGGTTCGACAATGGCGACCCGGACATTGAACGTCTTCATCTCGCCCGCCAGCGCCTCGCTTAAAGCTTCCAGCGCCCACTTCGAAGAGGTGTAGGGCGCCAGGGGCGCACTGGAAATTCTCCCCGCCACCGAACTCACGTTGATGATGCATCCGCTCCGGCGTTGTCGCATGTGTGGAACCAAAGCCTGAATGCAGCGGATGGCGCCAAAATAATTGGTTTCCATGACCGCCCGGAAATCCGCCAGGGGGAGCTCTTCGATCGAGCCCGCTCTCTCTATGCCGGCGTTGTTGACGAGCACGTCAATCGGGCCGTGGTCTTTGTGTATCGCGGCGATGGCCCGGCTCACCGAGTCGTCTGTGTCAACATCCAAGGTCGAGACTGTTATCGGCAGTTTTTCTCTCGCAGCCGTTTGAGCCAGTTCCGGACTCTGCGCCGGGTTGCGCATGGTGGCGTGAACTTTGTAGCCGGCGCGGCCAAAAGCCAGCGCTGACTCCAAACCGATTCCTTTACTTGTTCCGGTAATAAGTACCGATGTCATATCTGTCTCCTGGGATTGCGCCGCCCGATTCTATCGCAGCCGTTGGACGAAGACCGCTCGATACAACCCCTTTTCGCAAATGCGCCATCGAATTTAGCGACGCCATTTCCGGGCGTATTATCGTCCGCTACCTAAGGGAGGAGAGGCGGACGAGGATGCGCCCTCGTCTTGGTTCGAACCTACTGCGAGCCTCAGGTGAATACCCGATGGACAGTCTCGCCTGGTCTGCATTATCAAGGCTACATCTCCGAACGCAGATGAGAGGGTCGGACCCTACCCCAAGCGCACTCTAAGGCGGCCCTCTTTCTCCATCCGGCACGCCGTTTCAACAATCACCCTTGGCCTCGCGCTTCGGCGACCTCTCCGCCAGTCGTCCCGTCGTTTAGCAGGGCGACCCCAGGCGAAGTTGCTGACAACACCACTGTCCTTCCCTTTGCTTCGGGGTTTTTGGGTCTGTGCTTGGACCAGCAAATGAAAACGGCGGCCCTGGTGGCCGCCGTTCTCAGGTCAGTGTTAAGTCCTAACGTATCGCGGCGAAGTTCAGGATCTGAGTCAGCACCGCACCCAGAATACTGTACTGCCCGTCATAGTAAGTTCCGTACTGATAGCGGCTGTAATATCCATCTTCGTAGCCGTGACGGAACCCCTCGCGGAAGTAGTGGTTGTAAGCGGCCTGATCTTCGTAATACCCGTCGTAACCGAAATTGGCGTCCTGGTAGGCATAGCAGTTACGATAGTTGTAGTTCCATCTGTCTTCCCGATCGGCGGCGCCGGCTTCAAAGCCTTGCTGGTAACCGTAATTCACCGCCCGCCGCAACAGGTCTGCGCCATACTGGTTTACCTCGTAATAAGACCCGGCCCGGTAGTATCGATAAATCGGAGGCGAATAGAAGTAGGGATCGGAATAATAATCAAATCTCGCCTGGCGGAAACGATCTTGTTGCTCGCGGAGGCGCTCCAGATAATTTCGCTGAAAACGATACTGGGCCATTCTGCGCTGTTGCTGCAGATATTCAGCTTGCCTCTGCAAGCGGATCTCGTTTGCCTCGACGTTCCGACGGTATTCTGCCAACCGAATTTGCTGTTGCTGAATCAACTGCTGCTGCCTCTGCTGTGACAGGCGCTGCTGTTGCAATGCCTGTTGCTGACGGGCGATTTCCGCCTGGCGCTGTTGCTGCAGGCGCTGCTGGTTCAATTCAAATTGCCGCCGTTGCTGAGCCAGTTGCTGCTGGCTCATCTGCTGCTGGGCGCGCTGCCGGTTGAGTTCTATTTCACGCTGCTGTTGAGCACGTTCTTGCTGACTCAACTGCTGCTGGCGCTCCTGGTTGGCACGCTGTTGCTGCAACTGGCGGTTCATCTCTTCCTGCCGCTGCTGCTGCGTGCGCTGCTGCAGCTGCTGCTGGCGCTCTTGCTCCTGCGCCCGTTGCTGCTGCCGGCCCATTTCTTCCTGCCGCCGCTGCTGCACGCGTTGCTCATTCAGCTGCTGCTGGCGTTCCTGCTCCTGCGCCCGTTGCTGCTGCTGCCGGCCCATTTCTTCCTGCCGCTGCTGCTGCACGCGCTCCTGATTCAGCTTCTGCTGGCGCTCCTGCTCAGCGCGCTGTTGTTGCTGCTCGCGGTTCACTTCTTGCTGCCGCTGCTGCTGCATGCGCTGCTGATTCAGCTGCTGCTGGCGTTCCTGCTCCTGCGCCCGTTGCTGCTGCTGCCGGCCCATCTCTTCCTGCCGCTGCTGCTGCATGCGCTGCTGGTTCATCTGCTGCTGGCGTTCCTGCTCTTGCGCCCGTTGCTGCCGGCCCATCTCTTCCTGCCGTTGCTGCTGCATGCGCTGCTGGTTCATCTGCTGCTGGCGTTCCTGCTCTTGCGCCCGTTGCTGCTGCTGGGCGTCGCGGCGCTGCTCCTGCTCCTGCCGCTGCTCCTGACCGCGGTTGGGTTGCGGACGGTTCTGCGGCCGCTCCTGTTGTTTCTGTTCCTTTTTTTCCCGCGCATCCTTATCGTTGCCCGGCTCTTGCCACGAGTATCCGAGCGCGCTCGATCCCAGAAGCAAAGACAGAACTATGACTCCCATCATTCGGATTCGCCCCATAGATCACCTCCGTGAACTTGGATGCTGATCAAGTCCAGCGATGATGGCTCTGCGGCATGGCAGCTCAAAAAATGCGTTGATTTTCAGGTGAGCTTCAGGAAATTTTCAGGTCAGCTTCAGGCGGCCAATTATTCAAGCTAAGGGAAAACCTTAGGAGAGAATCGGAGTGGATTACGATATCTCGGGGACCAATCGTTCATTGGTCCAGGCGACGAAGTCTTGATTGTGATTCCGACGCATTCCAGCTATGCCGAGAACCTACACATCGCAAACCCCTGTCTAGTCCCAGGACTAGACAAAACCCCGCGATGTGTGGGGCACCCGCCGATAAAGAAACGCTTATCATGGAAAGGCACAGGCATAGCGTGGGCCGTGACAAAGGGAGATTCGCATGCCGGACGAAGTGGACCTGCTTAAACGGGTTTACGACCGCTTCAACGCTCGTGACATGGAGACCGTGCTTGCCGCCATGCACGAGAATGTCATGTGGGCAAATGGCATGGAAGGCGGCCATGTCCACGGACGCGACGAAGTGCGCCGGTACTGGACGCGCCAGTGGGCGATGATCGATCCGCACGTCGAGCCGGTCGCCTTCGCCCACGGCCCCGAAGGTGAACTGGTTGTGGAAGTCCATCAGCTCGTGCGCGACCTCCAGGGGAATGTTCTGGTGGACAAGATTGTCGGTCACTTGTTCCGAATCGAAAACGGTCTGATCCGGCGCTTTGATATCCGCGGCGCATGATTTCCAACCTCGCTGCATTGAAGCTGGCGTGTTTCCTGCCGCGAATCTTGCAGTGCCATGAAATGCTTCGGGCGGGTAATGGACAAACCGGAAGTAGTCTTGTGTTGGTCGGGACGGGCAGATTTGAACTGCCGACCCCTCGCACCCCAAGCGAGTGCTCTACCAGGCTGAGCCACGTCCCGACTGGAAGGAACCGGCCGCATTTCGTAAACGCGGCGGCAGGGTTGACTAAAGGATTTTACACCAGCTTCAACGCTTCTTGCGCTTCGAGGCCGGCTTTTCCTCGAGCACGGCGAACTGGATCTTTTTCTCGACCGGGTCGATGCGGTCCACCAGCACCCGTATTCTTTGTCCCAGGCTGTAGATCTTGCGGCTGCGCAGGCCGATGATTTCGCGGGTATTCTCGTGATACGTGTAGCGGTCGTCGGCCAGCGAATCGAGCGGCACCAGGCCTTCCACGAAGAGGTCAGTCAACTCCACG
>DATGYF010000452.1:0-4006 GCA_035298145.1 Terriglobales bacterium
CGGGCTCAGCAGGGCTTGCGGATCACGATGTCGCTGTCATTGATGAAGAACTGCACCGAGCACTGGTCGGAGCCGCAGATGACCGGCAGCAGGCCGGCCAGTTGCTTGCGCGTGATGAGGCCCAGGGTGCCGCAATCAGGACACGCGAGCACCGCCCAGTAGGGATCTTCCTTTTCGCCCACGTGGCCGGCATTCTCCAGCACGAAGATCGTGCCGGGATGCATCTGCTCGGGAATCCACTCGTTCAGGACGTTCAGTTCTCCAACCATCTCTCCTCCCCCGGAGCCAAACTTTGTGGAGCCAAACTTCCCTGCTTATGAAGCTTTTCTGCGCACCGGCCGCAACGCGCTGGCGCTAGCTTTTTTTCCCGCATGGCGGATGTCGGCGCGCACCTGGCGCACAGTATCGCTGAGACAGATCGCCAGCATGGGCTGGCGGGAATTCTTCAGGATGTCCACAATCTGCCGGGCTGAGGTTTCCAGATAAAGCGTGCGGCCGTCGGTGAGGAGATGGTAGTCCGACGACCCGATAACGGTTTCCGCCAGACGCTTGCTGAACTCGCGCTGCAGAAAGCGCATCACCTTGCGCACCCGCTGCAGGGAGAAGCCGCGCCGGCGCAACTCGCAGATGACCGCCACTTCGGCCAGATCTTCGTTCGAGTACACGCGGCGGTGCCCAGCACGGGCGGGGACGACGATGCGGCGCTCGTCCCACCATTGCAGTTGGCGGAGGGTGATGCCGGTCAGCGACATCACTTCGCGGGATGTGAATTGCGTTCTGGACACAAAAATGTTTAAAACATTCAAGATATAAAATGTTTGACACATTTTAGGCGTGAAGTGGCTGCTGTCAACGGAAGATTTGCCCGAGGCGTGTACTAGACGAGTTCCCCATTCTGAGGGCGGGACGCCCTCAGGACAGCCGGCGGGACGCCGGCGCTACAAAAATCCGCGCTACCAAAGTCCGCCGCCTACGAAGTGGACGATTTCCAGGTGGTCGCCTTCCGCCAGGTTGGTCTCCGCCCACTGGGATCGTGGGACGATGTTGCGGTTCAACTCTACCGCTACGCGGTCCTGCTTCATGCCGAGCTGCTCGACAAGCCCTGCCAGCGTGATCGGGGGGAGACTTTGCTCTTGCCCGTTGATGGTGATTTTCATCGCAACGATTTTCGCAAGTAAAAGATGCCGCAGCAAGAGACACGTGGGGACAGCCGCCCCGGCTGTCCGGTCGAGCGCAACTCGACAACGTCCTTGCCGGAGGAAAGCCTAGCGGAGCTTTGCTCCGCCGGACAGCCGAGGGCGGCTGTCCCCACGTGGTTATGGTTCTACTTTTCTCAGCTGAAACTTGCGGGTGGCAGTGCGACCGGAGTAACTGGCCTGCACCAGCACGGACGAATCCGGCAGCGAGGATTCATCCACTTCGATCTTCATCTCAGTGTCGCCGGCGGGATCGGTGACCATCTGGGCGTAGAAGGGTGCAGCGTCGGGGCGGGCGAAGCGGACCGTGAGGCGTGCTCCGGGAACGCCCGACCCGCTCTCCGTCACCCGCAGCCGCATGGTCAGATTGCGGTCGGCGTGCACGGAATTGGCGTTCAGCCATTGCACGTCAAGCTCTTTGACGGCGGCCAGGGTTTCCGGAGTCTCGCGCTTGTCGAGAATGTCGTCCAGGCGGCCACCCCGGATGGCGTCGAGAACAAGGCGATGCTGGTCGCGCAGGCCGTGCTCTTTTTGCTGGTCGGTAAAGCCGCCCGCCAGCTTGTCTCCGTACGGAGTCGCACGCTTGCCGATACAGCGGCCGCGCACGAACACCTGGGTCTGCAGCAGGAGCTCGCTTTCACGGGCCTCGCTCTGCACGTGATAGACGGTGTCGCCTTGCTTGATATCAGTGTTGAAGCCGAAGATCATGTTCTTTTGTACACCGTCGCGAAAGAGATCGGGGCAATCGATTAAAAAGTTTTAACAAAGCGACAACAAAGGCGGCCCTTCGCTTGACACCGCCAATAACGAAATCTAATCTAGAATGTTTAGTTAAGGCTTGGCGCGAATTATATATAGCTCCCCTATGCCCGACAATTACTTCGCCCGCTACCTGCCATTACTGATTCACTTCCTGGTTGCGGGAGCCCTTGCGGGCGCAATCGTTCTGCTTTCATGGTTGATCGGGTATCGCCGCCCAACTCGAGCCAAGATGTCGCCCTATGAGTGTGGCATGACCCCGGTCGGGGACGCCAGAGAGCGATTTTCCGTTAAATTCTATCTGGTGGGGATGCTGTTCATCCTGTTTGATATTGAGGCCATCTTTCTTTATCCCTGGGCCGTGATTTTGCGCGATCTTAAGATGTTTGGTTTCTGGGAGATGCTGGTTTATATCGGCATTGTGCTGGTGGGCTTCTTCTATGTATGGAAAAAGGGCGCGCTGGACTGGGGTAAGCCGTCGGCCCGGCGAGGCGAAGTCTGATGCCGCTGCCCCCCGCCATCACCGATCTGGAGCAACTGAAGAACCACCCGGCTGTCGCGAAAATAACGGCCTGGAATCCCGCCGCGGTCGAGGGCGCCAAGTTCGATCGCGACGAGATGAGCATTTACGTGGAGCGATCGTCAATCCGTGATGTGTGCGACCTGCTGCGCCAGGACGCGGATTGTCCCTTCAACTATCTCGCCGACATCACTTGTGTGGACTGGTTCCCTTCCGAACCGCGGTTCGAGGTCATCTACCACCTGTTGTCGATTTCGAAGAAGGAGCGGGTACGTTTGAAGGTGCGGCTGGAGGGCAGCAGCCCGGCCCTTGATTCCGTCACTGCAGTCTGGCCCGCCGCAAACTATTTCGAGCGCGAAGTCTTCGACCTGTTTGGAGTGCGCTTTGCGGGCCATCCCTACCTGCGACGTCTGCTGATGCCGGAGGATTGGGAAGGACATCCGCTGCGCAAGGACTATCCAGTGGAGGGCTACCGCTAGGTCCCGCCATGGCTCATCTCTCCCCCACGCCCGCGCTCGAACCCGGTCAGGACCGCACCATGATCCTGAACATGGGCCCGCATCACCCGTCCACTCACGGCGTGCTGCGGCTGATTCTCGAAATCGACGGCGAAAATATTGTCCGCATCATGCCCGACATCGGGTATCTGCACACCGGGATCGAGAAAACCTGCGAGGCCAAGTTTTACCAGCAGGTAGTGCCGCTCACTGACCGCATCGACTATCTCTGCCCGCTGACCAATAATCTCTGCTACGTGCTGGCGGTGGAAAAGCTGCTGGGCCTGGAGGTTCCGCCCAAGGCGCAGTGGATGCGGGTGATGTTGAATGAGCTGACCCGTATCAACTCGCACCTGGTCTGGCTGGGAACCCACGCGCTCGATATCGGGGCGATGACGGTCTTTCTTTACTGTTTCCGGGAGCGGGAAGACATTCTTCGGCTGTTCGAGATGGTCAGCGGACAGCGCATGATGACGTCGTACTTCCGCATCGGCGGGCTGGCGCTCGAGCCACCGCTGGGTTTTTTCGAACGCGTGCAGGATTTTGCCACCCGCTTCCCGTCCAAGGTGGATGAATACGAAAATCTGCTGACCGGAAATCCCATCTGGGGGATGCGCACCAAGGGCGTGGCGCGAATCACCGCCGAAGATGCGGTTGCTCTGGGGGCCAGCGGGCCGACCCTGCGCGGCAGCGGGGTTGATTTCGATTTGCGGCGCGACATGCCGTATTCCGGCTACGAGAATTTCAAGTTTAAGGTCCCGGTATTGCAGGACGGCGACGTGTTCGCCCGCTACGCCTGCCGGGTGGCGGAGATGCGGGAATCGATCTCGATGGTGCAGCAGGCATTGAATGGGATGCCGGATGGTCCGATCAAGGCAGTGGCGCCGAAGGTAATTCTGCCCGACCGGGAGATGATGAAGACGCAGATGGAGGCGCTCATCTATCACTTTAAGATTATTACGGAAGGCTTTGCTGTGCCTGCGGGTGAAGTGTACCAGGCGGTGGAGTCGCCAAGGGGTGAAATGGGCTACTAC
>DATGYF010000453.1:0-11068 GCA_035298145.1 Terriglobales bacterium
GTTTCCCCATGTTGGCGACCGCTGTGAAAAAGTGCGAAAACTTCACCGCCACCGGAATGCTCACGTTGGCTTTGACCTGACGGACCAGATCGCAGTAGTTCTGCTCGACGTCGGCGCTGATGACGTTAGGGTCGGTGATAATTGCATAGATGTTCAACTCGATCGCGTCCGCACCGGCTTGCTCCATCATCCCGGCGTACCGTGCCCAGCCGCCGGGGGAAACTCCGTTCAGGCTGGCAATCACGGGAATTGATACGCGCTCCCGTGCCTTTCGAATCAGCTCGAGGTAACCATCGGCTCCAAGGTTATAGGTGTGCAGGTCAGGCAGGTAGTTGAGCGACTCGGCGAAGCTTTCGCTGCCCCGTGAAAGATCGGAATCAACTCCCTGGCTCTCCAGATCGAGCTGCTCTTCAAAAAGGGAGGGCAGCACAACCGCCCCGGCACCGGCGTCTTCCAGATGCCGTATGTTCTCCAGCGACTCGCACAGGGGAGAAGCTGAGGCAACAATCGGAGACTTCATCGGCAAACCAAGATAGGTGGTTGTGATATCGATCATTTCTCTCCTCCTGCCGCCACCGGTTGCACGGCGGTGAGCAAGGCTGCTTTCGAGTGAGCGCTGCCGGGATTTTCCGCACCTTCCGGCAGAGCGGCGCGACTCGAATACACGGCCCATTGCCGGTCAACATCTCCCTGCGCGAGCTCGAGCAGTTCGCGGGCGACTTCAGGATTGCTTCGTGCCAGCATGGTGTAGCGAGCTTCCTGATAGGCGTATTGCTTGAACGGAATAGTGGGCGCCCTGGAATCGAGCTGAAAGGGATTCTTCCCTTCCCGGCGCAGCTCCGGGTTGTAGCGCATCAAGGGCCAGTAGCCGGAGAGCACAGCGGCTTTTTGTTGTGCCATCCCCTGGCTCATGTCATAACCGTGAGCAATGCAATGGCTATAAGCGATGATCAGCGAGGGCCCATTGAATGCCTCAGCTTCGAGCAATGTCCGCACCGTGTGCGTATCGCTCCCTCCCATGGCCACGCGGGCAACGTAAACCGATCCATAGCTGATAGCCTCCATGGCGAGGTCCTTTTTGCCGGCGTGTTTACCTCCAGTGGCGAATTTGGCCACCGCGCCCCGCGGCGTTGCCTTGGACATCTGTCCGCCCGTATTGGAATAGACTTCAGTATCGAGCACCAGGACATTGACGTTCATCCCGGAGCCCAGAACGTGATCGAGTCCGCCAGCGCCGATGTCATAGGCCCATCCGTCGCCACCCACCAGCCATACACTCTTGCGCACGAGCGCATCGGCAATTGCCAGCAGATCGCGTGCAGCAGGAGAATCCAGCGAAGTGATCTTCTTTTTCAATTCGGCTACGCGTTCCCTCTGGGCCTCGATCCCAGCCTCGCTCGATTGATCCGCATTCAGAAGGCCGTTGGCCAGCGAATCACCGAGTTGCTCTCCCAGTTGGGTGACAATTTCCCGGGCATGGTCCGCCTGCTGATCCACCGCCAGGCGCATGCCCAGACCGAACTCGGCATTGTCTTCGAACAGTGAATTGGACCAGGCCGGGCCCCGCCCCAGAGAGTTGAGAGTGTATGGAGTCGTCGGCAGATTGCCGCCGTAGATCGACGAGCAACCAGTCGCGTTCGCAATCATCAAGCGGTCCCCGAAAAGTTGGGTCAGCAGTTTGATGTATGGCGTCTCACCACAGCCGGCACACGCCCCGGAAAACTCGAAGAGTGGCTCCAGAAGCTGGACGTCCTTTACCTGACTGTGGGAAAGCTGGTTCCGGCCGGTCTCCGGAAGATGGGTGAAGAAGTCCCAATTCGCGCTTTCCCGCTCCCGCAGGGGCGCCTGCGGCTGCATGTTGATGGCTTTGTGTTTGGCCTCGCTCTTGCTCTTTACCGGGCAGACCTCGACGCAGAGCTCGCACCCCGTGCAGTCTTCTGGAGAAACCTGGAGGGTGTAGCGCAGACTCTCGAATTCCCGCCAGCGCGGCTTCTCCGACTTGAACCCTTCCGGCGCATTCCCCAGCAGCAAGGCGTCATAGACCTTGGCGCGGATCACCGCATGGGGACAAACCAGCACGCACTTGCCGCACTGGATACAAATCTGCTCGTCCCACACCGGAATCTGTTGCGCGATATTCCGTTTTTCCCACATGGCGGTCCCGGTAGGAAAGGTGCCGTCCACCGGCATTGCGCTTACCGGAAGATCGTCTCCACGACCAGAGATCATGGGGCCAATTACATCCCGCACGAACGCCGGCGCCCGCTCGGGGACAGGCGGCAGAACTCTTAACCTGCTGTTGGCCGCGGCCGGGACCGTGACCTGCTGAAGATGACTGAGAGTGTGGTCCACGGCGACAAAGTTCTTGCTGACGACAGCCTCACCGCGTTTTCCGTAGGTCTCGCGAATCGCGCCTTTTATGGCCTCGATTGCCTGCTCCCGCGGCAGCACCCCGCTGATGGCAAAGAAGCAGGTCTGCATAATGGTGTTGATGCGGTTGCCCATCCCGGTCTCGCGCGCGACTTTATAACCGTCGATCAGATAGAACTTGAGTTTCTTCTGGATGATGACTTCCTGCACCGACTGCGGAAGGTGGCCCCATACTTCGTCCGCCCCAAAGGGGGCGTTCAGCAGAAAGGTGGCGCCGGGTTCAGCGCAATCCAAAACATCCATGCGCTCCAGAAACTGGAACTGGTGGCAGGCCACGAAGCTGGCCCGGGTAATTAAATAGGAAGACCGGATCGGGCGGGGACCGAAGCGCAGGTGTGAAACCGTGACCGACCCCGCCTTCTTTGAGTCATATACGAAGTACCCCTGGGCATAATTATCTGTATTCTTTCCAATGATCTTGATCGAATTCTTGTTGGCTCCCACGGTTCCATCGGAACCGAGTCCGTAGAACAGCGCGCGAACCGTCCCGGGATCCTCGGTGGAGAATTTGGGATCATAGTCCAGGCTGGTGTGCGTCACGTCGTCGTGAATCCCGACCGTAAAGTGGTTCTTGGGCTTTGACCCCTTGAGTTCATCGAAAATGGCCCTCGCCATGGCCGGGGTGAACTCTTTCGACGCCAGTCCGTAGCGCCCGCCAATCACCCGCGGCACGATCTGCGAATCCGTGCTCCCTGCCGTCCGCGCTTCGCTTAACGCCGTGACCACGTCGAGGTAGAGCGGCTCGCCCAGGCTGCCTGGTTCCTTGGTGCGATCCAGGACAGCGAGGCTCTGCACGGTTTTCGGCATCGCGGAGATGAACGCCTCGGCCGCGAAGGGGCGAAAAAGACGGACCTTCAACAGCCCCACCTTTTCGCCCTGCTGCAATAGTTGTTCTACGGTTTCCTCCACCGCGCCGGCCCCGGATCCCATCATCACGATCACCCGTTCGGCATCGGGAGCGCCGACATAGTCGAACAAGTGGTAGTGCCTGCCGGTGCGCGCCGCAAAGCGATCCATGACGTCCTGCACGATGGTCGGACACGCCCGGTAGAACGGATTGATCGCCTCGCGGGCCTGAAAGAATACGTCGGGATTTTGCGCCGTTCCGCGCAGCTGAGGGTGATCGGGCGACAAAGCCCGCTGCCGGTGCTGGCGGACCAGCGTGTCGTCAACCAGTCGGCGCAGATCCTCATCCTCCAGCAGCTGGATCTTGTTCACTTCGTGGGAAGTGCGGAAGCCGTCAAAAAAATGCAGGAAGGGGATGCGTGACTCAAGCGCGCTCACTTGCGCAATCAGGGCGAAATCGCCCGCTTCCTGCACAGAATTTGAGCAGAGCATTGCGAAGCCCGTTGCCCGCGCGGCCATGACGTCGCTGTGGTCGCCGAAAATCGATAGGGCGTGGGTGGCCAGCGAGCGGGCGGCCACATGGATCACGGTCGGCGTAAGCTCACCGGCGATCTTATACATGTTGGGGATCATGAGCAGCAGACCTTGAGACGCGGTGAACGTCGTCGCGAGGGCCCCGGCCTGAAGCGCGCCATGCAGGGTCCCGGCTGCGCCTCCTTCACTCTGCATTTCGATCACCGTAGGCACGGCACCCCAGATGTTCTTGCCACCTTCCTCTTTCCACTGATCCGCCCACTCCCCCATGGGAGAGGCCGGGGTAATGGGGTAGATGGCAATCACTTCGTTGAGCCGGTAGGCTACTGATGCGGCGGCTTCGTTCCCGTCCAAAATGGCTGTATTCCCAGTCATGTCCGTTTTTCCCTCATCGCTGACTCCTTTTTATCGGGTGGGGCTGGGAATAACAGTGGTTGGCCTCACTGCGGGAAGTGATCGGCGTCACTGTCTGATTCTTCAGCCGGGGGTAGAAGTGAACGTGAAGAGCAGCGCCAAGCTCAGAGGAGGCAATCCATGCAAGCCCTTGATACCAACACGCGGATCTCGCTCAACAACGTCCTGGTGACGACCGATTTCTCAAAGATTTCGAAGACTGCCCGGAGCTACGCGGCAGCTCTAGCCGGCCAGTACGAGGCGACAATTCTGGTGGCGCACGCCCTCAGCCCTGAACCGCTCCTGGGAGTGCCCTTGGACAGGCTACCGGTTGAAGCCGACCCGGCCTGGCTTGAAGCTGAAAGCAAGCTGGCGGAATTCACGCTCGGCACCTCTCTCAACGGGAGACCCGTGAAGATGCTGCTGGAGCGCGGGGATGTCTGGGATGTGATTTCGGGCATTATCCAGAAGAATCAGATCGACCTCGTGGTTACGGCCACCCACGGCCGACAGGGACTCAAGAAGCTGGTGATGGGTTCCGCGGCGGAAAAGATCTATCGTGGGGCAACTTGTCCGGTACTGACCATCGGACCGCAAGTTCCTCCCTTGAACGATGCGAAATGGAGAGTCAAGACCATCCTGTTTCCCACCGACGGCTCCGAAACCTCCTTGAAGGCCCTTCCTTATGCATTGTCCCTGGCCGAAGAGAACCAGGCCAATCTCATCTTCTTACGGATAATGCCTCTGGCTTATCGCGAGGGACAGGAATCGGACGAGGCCAGCGTTCGGGAGGCGCTGCGCGCTTTAGTACCCGCAGAAGCAGAAGACTGGTGCAAACCTGAGTTTGTGGCGCGATTTGACTTTCCAGTCCCGGGCATCCTGCGGCTTGCCAAAGAACGTGGCGTCGATCTGATCGTCATGGGGGTCAAGCACGCGGGAAGCAGAGCCCTGCGGGAGTATTCACCCTGGCCCACCGCTTCCCAGGTGGTGGCGCAGGCGAAGTGTCCAGTACTGACGGTGCGCGGCTAGAATGGGTCGCGAATCAGTCAATGACGGTGGCGAGTCCTCCTGCTCGAAAGGACGGCGGTTATGAACACGGAAGCACGACATGGTCGGCCAGCGCTCCGCTGGTTGGCGGCCGGCGCGGGGTTCGCCACTGCTTTATACGCCACCCACGCCGGCTTCACTTGGTTGCGGTATGGGCATCCACCAGGCCCAGCCCGCGATGAGATCGACCGCTTGCTCGACCAGTTTATTCCTGCGTATGAAGTAGTGGATCGTCATTCCTTGCGCGTCGCCGCCCCGGCTGATACTACGCTAGCTTCGGCCTGCGACATGGATCTCACGCAATCGGCGATCATCCGCACAATCTTCAAAGCTCGGGAGCTCGTTCTGGGCAGCCATCCGGACACGGTGCGCCGTCCTCAGACCTTGCTGGCCTGGGCCAGGGAGTTGGGGTGGGTTGTACTGGCTGAGATTCCTGACCGCGAAATCGTCTTTGGGGCAGTCACCAGTCCGTGGGTCGCTAATCCTGTCTTCCGGCCGCTGCCCCCGGCGGAGTTTGCCACATTTCACGAGCCCGGCTACGCCAGGATCGCATGGACATTACGGGCCGATCCCATCAGTGCCACCGATTCAGTGGTCCGCACCGAAACCCGCGTCGCCACCACCGACCCGGCTTCACGGGCAGCCTTCCGGCGCTACTGGGCGTTGGTTTCCCCTGGTGTCGGGTTGATTCGCCGGATATCGCTCGGGCTGGTAAGAAGCGAAGCTGAGCGCCGCAGGCGCACCGCGATGCCGGAGCCGTGTAGCGCCGAGTCGCAGCCGCTACTGTCAACCATCAATAGAACTTAAGGCATGTGATCTCGCTCACACCGGGTGGTGATAACCGCCACCGCGTTTCAGAGCTGTCTGTGCGAGGCTGGTAATACCAGTGAGGTGGCCTATGGCACAAGGACCAAATGAACTGTTGGATCTTCTCAAGTTCGAACTGAAATTTCTTGAGGATGGCGGCTATGGACGATCTCCCCACACTCCATGGCGTCGCCAGCTGGTTTTCGAGGATTCGCTTACCTGTCCCAACTTCGGCGACCCGGCCCGACCCCATCCCTGCAGCGAGTGTTTGTTGATGAGGTTTGTCCCCAGCGAACTGAAAGACCAGCCTTCGCCGTGCCGGCTCATTCCACTCACCGAAAAAGGTGAGACGATCGATTTTTTCTATCGCTGTGGAACTCAGGTAGAACTGGAAGAGGCCCTCTCTACCTGGTTGCATAAACAAATCAGCGCCATCGAAACACAGCAGAAAGCCGGGCGTACCACCAGCCTCTCGGAGGCAATGGATCCCCTTCGCCTGCAACGGTGGTTGACGTTCGCGAAAGACCTTCGGGTCCTGGCCCGCCTCCATCGCGACTACGAGGACTTCGGCGTCGCGCATGCACTGCTCGGCCATGCCCGTGCGGCCGCGGAGAATGTCGCCGGGAGTTGCGAGGCGGGCCGCGTTCTGGTGCAGCAAATCGAAAGAGAACAGCAGGAGGTATTCGGACTGCTGAACGGAGCCAAGCTGGATGTGAAGGAGGCTTCGCCGGAAAAACCGGAGGTGTGGGGTCCGTAGCTTCATAACCAACCAGAAAGAATTCGCCGCGCTTTCACGGCGAGATGCGTCAAGCAGGTCGAACGCAGGAGGGATGCCGTGTCGAAGACCTTATCAATTGTGTCCTTGTTATTCTTTCTTGGGTGCTCTGCAGGCGCGCAACAGACTCCAACACCCCCTAAGGCGGCCCCGCCTCCGCCATACACTGTTCCCGTCGAGGCCGCGCGTCAGGCCAACCCAGTCAAGCCGACCCCAGAGTCGATCGTCCAAGGCAAGAAGTGGTACGGATACGATTGCGCCATGTGCCATGGCAAGGATGGCGACGGCAAAGGCGAAGTCGGAGCCGACATGAAGCTAAAGGTGAGTGACCTTTCCGACCCGGTGACGTTGAAAGACAGGACCGACGGAGAACTGTTCTACATCATCAAGAACGGTAAAGGTGACATGCCGCCCGAAGGTACACGGCTGAAATCTGATGAACTGTGGAGCCTGGTTAACTACGTTCGATCCCTGGCCAAAAAGAACGCTGCCCCCGAAGACAAGAAGCGGCAATGAGCCGTGGGCAAGCGCTTGCTCGCCATTCAGGTCTGAACGTTCTAAAAGCCGGCACCCTCTATTTTGTTCTCGTGTTTGCGGCTGGCTTTGTTCTGGGGATCATTCGCACAATCTGGATAGCTCCACATTTCGGCACAAGGAACGCCGAACTAATGGAAGCGCCTGTCATGCTGGTGGTGATTGTTCCTTCGGCTCGGTGGGCGGCCCGCTGTCTCACCACCCCGACTTCATGGGCTCGACGGCTTGGCGTCGGCTTTGTCGCTCTTGGCCTCTTGCTTCTTGCGGAATTTACGGTCGTCCTTTGGGTCAGAGGGTTTACCATCACTCAGTATCTTGCAGACCGGGACCCGGTTTCAGGAGCGGTGTATGTCGTGATGCTTGCAGTTTTCGCCCTCATGCCGCTTCTCATGGTTAAAAGATCAGACTAGCTTGCAGGAGCACCTGGTGAGTATCGCGAGAGCACGTCTTGGGCATAGAGTATCCGGTGTGAAGAATGAAACCATGCCAGTCTTCAGGGCTGGCCTCGATGCGTTGTTTTTGCCGAATTCCGTGGCTGTGATTGGAGCCACCGAACGTCCCGGCACGGTTGGACGAACCGTCCTCGAGAACTTGCGGCATCCTTCCTTTCAAGGCAAGGTATATGCCGTCAATTCACGGCACGCGGAAGTTTGTGGGCTGAAGGCATATCCGAGCATCGGTGCCGTCCCCGACCCGGTAGATTTGGCAGTCGTGGCCACGCCCGCCATCACCGTTCCACACATAATCAGCGAATGCGTTGACGCCGGGGTGAAATCGGCAGTTGTGATCTCGGCGGGATTTCGCGAACGAGGGGCTGAAGGCGCCGAACTCGAACGGCAGATTCAGGAACAATTGCATCGCGGCGCCATGCGCCTGATCGGCCCCAATTGCCTGGGCATCATGAATCCGACAATCGGCCTGAACGCTACCTTCGCCAAGGACGCGCCTCGTCCCGGCAACGTGGCCTTTCTGAGCCAGAGCGGCGCCTTGCTGACCGCGATTCTCGATTGGGGCCAACTGGAGCAGGTAGGCTTCAGCGCGATCGTCTCCACCGGCTCCATGCTGGATGTGGGTTGGGGCGATCTGATCTACCACTTCGGCGATGATCCAAACACTCAAAGCGTTCTTATCTACATGGAGTCGGTGGGCGACGCCCGGTCATTTCTCTCGGCTGCGCGCGAGGTGGCGTTACGGAAACCCGTGATTGTGATCAAGGCCGGCCGCTCGGAAGCCGCGTCCAGGGCCGCGGCCTCGCACACCGGCGCACTTACCGGAAGTGATGATGTGCTTGATGCCGCCTTCCGGCGTTGCGGCGTCCTACGGGTCAGCGCGATCGCCGACTTGTTCTACATGGCGGAGGTCCTCAGCAAGCAACCCCGCCCCAAGGGGCCGCGGCTCACCATCGTCACCAATGCGGGAGGGCCCGCCGTTCTGGCCACAGACGCCCTGGTGGCGAATGGCGGAGAACTGGCCGTGCCCTCCGAAAAAGCGTTGCAGGCGCTTAACGGGTTCTTGCCCCCTCACTGGAGCCACAATAATCCGATCGACATTCTCGGCGACGCCGACTCCGGGCGCTACGCCAGGGCACTCGAAATCACCGCCAACGACCCCGATAGCGATGGTCTTCTCGTCATCCTTGCTCCGCAGGGCATGACCGACCCGGCTGCCATTGCGGAGGGTCTGAAGCCCTACGCCAAGTCGTCGGGAAAACCCGTACTCACCAGTTGGATGGGAGGGGCCAGCATCGCTTCGGCCGTGACCACACTCAATGCCGCCGGCATCCCCACATTTCCCTACCCCGACACCGCCGCCCGCGCATTTACCTACATGTGGCGCTACAGCTATAACCTGCGCGGACTGTACGAAACGCCTTCGCTGGCGGAAGGCCAGGAAGTCGATGCGGATTCACGACGCCAGGCGGAAGCCATCGTCCAGACCGCCCGCCGCCAGGGCCGGGTATTGCTGAACGAGTTTGAATCCAAACAGGTTTTATCGCATTACGGTATTCCGACCGTGAAAACCCAAATCGCGCGCAGCGAAGACGCTGCGGTAGCCTGCGCAAAGCATTTCGGTTATCCGGTGGTGCTGAAGATTTTTTCCGAAACCATAACGCACAAGACCGACGTCGGAGGCGTAAAGCTGAATCTGGAAGACGAATCATCGGTTCGATCGGCGTTTCAGGCCATCAAATCTTCCGTCGCCACGAGAGTCGGGCCGGATCACTTCTCTGGCGTGACCGTGCAACCCATGGTGCGCCTGGAAGGCTACGAACTAATCCTCGGCAGCAGCGTGGACTCGCAGTTTGGGCCCGTAATCCTGTTTGGTTCGGGCGGCCCCCTGGTCGAGGTCTATCGTGACCGTGCCCTTGCCCTGCCACCGCTGAACACCACGCTCGCCCAGCGGATGATGGAGCAAACGCGAATCTTTGCAGCTTTCAGGGGTGTACGTGGCCGCCCGCCGATCGACGTTCCGGCGCTCGCAAGTTTGCTCGTCCGCTTCAGTCAGTTGGTAGTCGAGCAGCCGGCGATCGCTGAAATCGACATCAATCCGCTGCTGGCTTCACCGCAGCGACTGCTGGCGCTTGACGCTCGGGTGGTGCTGCACGCGCCAGACACTGATCCTGATCATCTTCCCAGACCAGCGATCCGGCCCTACCCTTCCCAGTACGTTTGTAGATGGACCATGAAGAACGGTACTGAGGTCACCCTGCGGCCGATTCGCCCGGAGGACGAACCCCTGATGGTAATGTTTCACCAGGCCCTTTCCGACCGTAGCGTGTACATGCGCTATTTTTACTCACTCAGCCTGAGTTCGCGGGTGGCGCACGATCGGCTGGTGCGCATTTGTTTCGTGGATTACGACCGCGAGATGGCGATTGTCGCGGAACACCAGGACATAAAGACCGGGCAGCACCGCATTCTCGGAGTCGGCCGGCTGGTCAAATCCCACGCCAGGAACGAGGGGGAGGTTGCCGTATTGATATCGGATTCGTGTCAGAACCAGGGTCTGGGCATGGAACTGTTCCGGCGCGTTATACAGGTTGCGCGAGACGAGAAGTTGAGTCGCGTCTATGCTGAAATCTTGCCGGAGAACTTCGCCATGAAAAAGATCGCTAAGAAACTCGGCTTCCGCTCCCGGATGGGAGAAGGTCCCACTTCGACCCGTGCGGCTCTGGACTTTTAAAATCACTGGGGCACAACTGACAGCAATCACATCCGGATGTAGCTGTCTTCACAGGTGCATCCGTGGATCAACCAGGGAGACTGTTGAAATTATGCACTTAACTCGATTGGCCCTTTTCAGTCTGGCACTCTGCTGCGCCGCGTTACCGTGGCTCGCACACGGCTCGGAGGCCGCCACGCCCCAAGACAAACCTCAAGCGCGGACTCAGGACCAAAGCGCAATCCTTCCCTTGGATGGAGGCAAAATCTTCAGCAACTATTGCGCTTCCTGCCACGGAGCGAAGGGCAACGGGGATGGTCCCGTCGCTCCCGCCTTGAAGGCCAAAGTTCCGGATCTTAGCACCCTTGCTCGACGAAACGGCGGCACGTTTCCCGCACTCCGGGTGCGCGGCATCATCGCCGGCGATAAGCGTTACGCCGCCCATGGTTCACAGGAGATGCCGGTCTGGGGGCCTATTTTCCACCAGATTGAAAGTGATCGGGACTTGGGATACGTACGGCTTCAGAACGTGACGGAATA
>DATGYF010000454.1:0-2278 GCA_035298145.1 Terriglobales bacterium
GCCGCGGCGACGCCCAAAGCCAGCAAGAAGCAGGCGCGGTGGTAGAGCCGCCCAGTCAAGGTGAGCCAGTCATAGACACCGAAGAATGTCAGCAGGAAAGCCAGAACGCGAACCGCGGGAAGGCGAGATGAGAAACGAGCGACGGCGCTGCAGATCAGCGCCAGAGACAGGAAAAGAATGACATCCACGATCGGGGAAATCCAGAGAATCTCGCCGGATACATGAATCATCGGGCCCCAGCGCGCCCAATTAAGCCGCTGGAAGAACAGCAGTCCAGTTCCTTCGACCAGGCCGGCAAGAATTCCAGAACCCAGGCCCACGATCAGCAGCGAGCTGGCATTCCAAGGCTTTGTGCCGGACGATTTGTCCATACGAGATTCCCAGTCTAGCAGCCGGAGGTCAGTGTGAAGTATCTGCGACCGCGAACCGCGTGGGGACAGCCGCGACGGCTGTCCGGCGGAGCCAAGCTCCGCTGTTTCTCTCCCCGGCAAAAATGCGTCGAGCTTCGCTCGACTGGACAGCCAAGGGCGGCTGTCCCCGCGCGGGTCGCGGTGGAACTTTCCCCTTTGCTGAAGTAGAGTGAAGTCCCGCTGCCGCGGCGGGCCCAGTATGACTCGTCCGCAAATTGCTCAACCCATACCTCCGCCCGCGCCGAAAGCTCTTCCGGCGGCGAGGCTGCGGTGGCTTGTTCCGTCGCTGCTGGCACTCCTCTACGTGATGCAATGCGCCTGGTTCATCCGCACTCAATCATTGACCTACGATGAGCCCGTGCACATTGCGGAAGGACTGAATGCCTGGCGTTACGGACGCTTCGAGCAGTACAACGATCACCCTCCGCTGGCCCGCCTGTGGTGCGCGCTTCCGCTTATCGGACCGAAATGGCAAGTCGAAATACAGCAGCTGCCGGATTCATTTCGCGTGACCCGCATTGCGCCCGACCCGGTATCGTTGGCCTGGCGCGCCCGCGCCATGAATGTCCTGCTGGGCCTGGCCCTGGCCGGGCTGGTCTGGTGGGCCGCAGATCGGTTGTTTTCCCGGACAGCGGCAAATTTCGCGCTGGCCCTGTTTGCCTTCTCGCCTTCGCTGATCGCACATTTTTCGATCGCGGCCACCGACGGCGCCGCAACGTTGTTTATTTTTGCCACTGCATGGAGTCTGGTGCGCTGGCGGCGCGAGCCGAGCTGGCAAAAGACATTAGGGCTCGGATTGCTGCTCGGCCTGATGCTGCTGGCAAAGTTTTCTACCGCGCCCATGTTCGTGCTTGCCTTGCTGTGGATGCTTCTCCCGGGCGCAGACAGAGTGATCTCATCGCCCTTGAAATGGAACTGGGGCAAGACCGCTGCGGCCCTCGTGCTCGCATTCGTCGTGGTCTGGGCAGGATACTTTTTTCATGTGGCCCATCTCACCGTCAAAGATGGCACTTTGACTGCCACTTTTCCCAACTGGAACCAGCCCATCGTCAAACCTGTGCACGGAAGAAACTACAGTGTGCTGGTTCCGGCAGGAGAATACATCGAAGGCTTCCGGGAACTGATCCGGCATAACCGGCAGGGGCAGCCGGCATTCTTTCTGGGAGAAGTTTCGAGTCGCGGCGGATGGAAACTTTACTACCCGGCCGTGATCTTGCTGAAGTGGCCGACCATTGTGCTGGGCCTGGCTTTGACTGGCCTGGCCATTGCTGTGAGAAGAAAAGTACGCGTCCCACCCGAACTGTGGATCATGGCGTCGTTTCCCGCGCTCTACATGGCGATGGCGCTTTTTGCCCGCTTCAACCTGGGAGAGCGCCACGTGTTGCCCGTATATCCCTTTGCTTTCTTGTTTGCGGCGGCGGCGTGGGAATGGGCCCGCCATAAACCTGCTGCGGTCGCGCTCTTGATATTGCTGGCGCTGCTGAACGCGGCTGACACCTTGCGCTTTGCTCCAGGCTATCTCTCGTACTTCACGCCATTCGTCCGCTCCTCGGAAAGCTATCGCCTGCTGACCGACAGTAACCTCGATTGGGGGCAGGGACTGCTGGCTCTCAGGGATTATCGACGCGATCATCCCGGTGAGCGCATCTCGCTGTCGTATTTTGGCAGCGTCGATCCGCAGATTTACGGAATTCAGTCTGATTTCTTCGGAGAACACAAGCAGGTTTCCGGCACGGTGGTGGTGAGTGCAACCAATCTCTCTGGACAGTACCTGGCCGAGCCGGAGAAGTACCGCTGGCTGCTGAAACAGAAGCCGTCAACCATCCTTGACCACTCGCTTTACGTGTTTCAGCTCCGCGATCCAGGCC
>DATGYF010000455.1:0-3870 GCA_035298145.1 Terriglobales bacterium
CAGTACGTGGCCTTGATGGAAACCGAAGGCGTAAAGCTGGAATTCACCCGCGAGGCCCAGGAAGAAATCGCGCGCTACGCCTTCCGCGTGAACGAAGGCACGGAAGACATCGGCGCCCGCCGCCTGCACACCATCATGGAGCGCGTCCTCGATGAAATCAGCTTCGACGCCCCGGACAAAAAAGGCGAGCACATTAAAGTAGACGCCGACTACGTGCGCAAGATGCTGGCTGACATCGTGAAAGACCAGGATTTGTCCCGGTACATCCTGTAAGGCGCGGGGGGAGGCGGGCGAGTCGTCCGCCACCACACCGCCAAACCCAATCCAATTCCCACATTGGAATCCCGCGTTGCCCATGTGGCCGCGGGCGACTCGCCCGCGTCTTGTTTCATGCTAATTTCAGCCATGCAGCGACGTTACAATTATCGAGGACGTTATCTGCCTCACATCCAGAAAGACAATAAAGCCCTCTTCATTACATTCGCCACCCATCGACGCTGGCATCTCCCCGATCTTGCCCGTGACCTCGCTCTCGAAGCCTGCATTCATGTCCACAGCAAGAAATGCATTCTGCATGCTGCCGTCGTGATGCCGGACCACGTCCACCTCATCCTCACGCCGCTCGCCGACGAAGACGGCTCCTTTTCGATTCCGCAGATCATGCACTCGATAAAGAGTGAGTCTGCTCACCGCATAAATAAGGCTCTCGAACGAAGAGGCAAGGTTTGGCAGGACGAGTCTTTCGATCACGTGCTTCGGGGGGACGAAAGCCTTGCTAACAGGATGGCATACTTGCTGGAAAATCCGGTTAGAGCCGGTTTGGTGAAGGACCCCGCTGACTATCGTTGGCTGTGGCGGCAGCCGGAACCCTTGCTTCAGACAGCATAATTCCCGCGGGCGAGTCGCCCGCGACCACACAATCAACCCCAGAATCCGGACTGATGTTCTGCTATCCTTTCTCGCAGCAAACATGAAGTCCATCGACCGGCAACGGATCAAGTCGCTCATGCAGCGCGAGCAGCAGCGCTTCGTGAACGAGCGTCCCAAGTCCAAGGCGCTCTTCGAGCGCGCCGGCAAGTCGCTCCTCGGCGGCGTGCCCATGAACTGGATGATCAAGTGGGCTGGCGCTTTCCCGCCTTTCGTCCGCGAGGCCCAGGGCGCGCACTTCTACGATGTGGACGGGCACCGCTACATCGATTTTTGCCTGGGCGACACCGGCGCCATGACCGGGCACTCTCCCTTCGCCACGGTAAAAGCCGTGGAAGACCAGGTGAAGCGCGGCATCACCCTGATGCTGCCCACGGAAGATTCGATTTTCGTCGCGGAAGAATTGCAGCAGCGTTTCGGGCTGCCCTACTGGCAATTCGCTCTGACTGCAACCGACGCCAACCGCTTCGCCATCCGCCTGGCGCGCCAGATCACAAAACGTCCCAGGATTCTGGTCTTCAACTGGTGTTATCACGGCACCGTGGACGAAAGCTTCATCACCCTCAAAGACGGTGTTGCGCAAGCTCGTCGCGGCAACATCGGGCCGCCCGTCGATCCCTCGGTCACCACCAGGGTGGTCGAATTCAACGACCTCGCTGCGCTGCAGCAGGCGCTGGCCGCGGGCGATGTCGCCTGCGTGCTGGCCGAACCGGTCATGACCAACGTCGGAATCGTTCACCCCGAAACCGGCTACCATAAAGCATTGCGCGAGCTCACCCGAAAATCCGGCACATTGCTGATCATCGACGAGACTCACACCATCTGTGCCGGACCGGGTGGCTATACCCGGGCCGAAAATCTCGATCCTGACTTCTTCATCTTCGGGAAGGCCATTGCCGGCGGCGTTCCGGGCGCGGCTTACGGGTTTACCCAGGAAGTCGCGAAGTGCATCTCCGATGGCCAGAACCTGGAAGACTGCGACACCGGCGGAATCGGCGGGACCCTGGCCGGCAATGCCCTTTCGCTCGCCGCCATGCGGGCCACCCTGACCAAGGTGTTGACCAGGGAAGCCTTCCCCCGTATGATCTCCGCGGCCGAGCGCTGGACGGCTGGAGTCGAGAAAGCGATCGCCGAATTCTCCCTGCCCTGGCACGTAACCCGACTCGGTTGCCGCGCCGAATATCAGTTCTCGCCCACCCGTCCGAAAAACGGCACCCAGGCCCATGACGCCATGGACTTCGAGTTGGAGCGACTGATGCATCTCTACGCCATGAATCGCGGAATCCTGCTCACGCCCTTCCACAACATGGCCCTGATGTCGCCTCAGGCCGATCCAGAAGATGTCGATCAACACACCCGCGTCTTTCGCGAAGCGGTCAAGGAGCTGGTGGCATAGCTCATGGGTGGACGATTCCCGGATGGGTCGGACACTGTTGTTCGACGCCTTTGCCTTTGATTTTCCCGTGCTTTCAAGTTGTTGTCGGGGCCAAGAGGCAACATCACCGGACCAACCCACCAGACACGAAGAAACTCTTGCCCCTCTGTTAACCTGTTGGTTCGCACGATGAAGCGATCCGACTGGAAGATTCTGATCTGCGTGTTGAGCTGCGCTGCGTACGTTTCCTGTGGCGCTCCGGGTGTCCCTATCCCGCCTTCGCTTGAACTGGCCAAGCCGGTCAACGATCTGCGCGCGGCGCGCAAGGGCGATAAGGTGTACTTGGCCTGGACCGTGCCCTCGAGGACGGTGGACCGCCAGTCCGTGCACCATCCGGGAGCCACCCGCATCTGCCGCAGCCTGACTGTGCCCGTCGCTGAATGTAAGAATCCGGTGGCGGAAGTTCCGCCCGGCCCCCTGCCTGCTGTTGGATCAAACAGATCAAACTCGCCAGCCCCGAAAGTTGAGGCCAGCTACACCGATGTACTGCCCGAGTCGCTGCAAGAGCAAGATCCCACCGGCACGATCAGCTACGCGGTGTCAGTGCAGAACCAAAGCGGACGCAGCGCCGGACTGTCCAACCAGGTGCAGGTCCCGTCCGCGCCGACGCTGCCCCCGCCAGGTCATTTCCGCTCCCAGTTGAAGTATGACGGCGTGCTGCTCTCGTGGGATTGTCCCCCGGCCCCGCCAGCTTCAGCCCAGATCACGTACAAGCTGCGCATTTATCGCCGCGAGCAGGGAAAGCAGACCGACACCAGAGTCAGTGATGCCGGCCTCCCGGACTGTTCCTCAACCCAACCGGTCAGCACGTTGCCCGAATTTCTTGACCAGACCGTCGAGTGGGAAAAGCATTACGACTACCGCGCCACGCTGGTGACAGTTGTTTCCGGACCCGGCAAGCCCGAGGTGGAAGTGGAAGGCGATGACACTCCGGCAGCCCAGGTCTTCGCCCACGATGTCTTTCCCCCCGCCGTGCCCAGCGGACTGCAGGCGGTTTTCTCAGGAGTAGGCCAGTCTCCATTCGTCGATCTGGTATGGTCACCCAACACCGAAGCCGACCTTGCCGGTTACAACATCTTCCGCCACGAAGCCGGGGAGCAACCGGCCAGGCTCAACTCCGAACCGGTGAAGGCCCCGGCCTTCCGCGACCCGAACGTGCAACCGGGAAAGAAATATTTCTACTCTGTCTCCGCGGTGGACGAGCGCAACAACCAAAGCCCGAGGTCAGAAGAGGCCAGCGAGCGGGTACCCTAGAAGCTTTCAGCAAAACGGAACACTGAGATCTGGGAACTAAGAACTGACATCTGATTGCCGGCAAAAAGAGAGCCCATGAAATACTGTCGTTTCCATTTAGACAACCAATCTCACTATGGCCTGGTCGAATCCGTAAGCGGCCAGGAACAAATCACCCGTATTTTTCTGAAGCCGCCGCAAAACGCGGGTGGAGACCTGGAAGACGTTCCCACGCGCCGCATGGAGCATCTTGCGCTGGCGGAAGCCGAACTGCT
>DATGYF010000456.1:0-6011 GCA_035298145.1 Terriglobales bacterium
CATACTAACTGAAAGAGTAGTATTGTTAATTCCAGGCAAATAATCTCTTTGCATCTGGTAGGCAGAAATACCTCCCCAAGACAAAATGATGACAACACACACAATCATAAGAATGGCTCTTTGCATGGTTGCCTCTACTAATTTTTTCATTATTGTACCTCCTAAATTTCTTTAACCATTAACTTTGAAACACCAATAGCCTTGTGCTACTACATGGTGTGGTGAATTAAAATAGGATATAGCCACCCCTTACTGGGTATTCTAAGTATAAATATGGAACCTTTTTGTTCTATGAAAAAAATATTAATAATTCATTAAGATACACAATGAACATTTGATAGAGATGGTACTTAAATAAGCTTTCGGCGTGATCGTTTACCAGGAGCACGTGATGCAGATTGCCCATCGCCTCGCCGGCTACTCGTTGGGCGAGGCCGATCTGCTGCGGCGCGCCATGGGCAAGAAGAAACCCGAAGAGATGGCCAAGCAGCGTGAGCGCTTTATCGAAGGCGCGGTGCAACGAGGGTATCCTCCCAAGAAAATTGAAAAGATATTTGACCTGCTGGCCAAGTTCGCCGAATACGGCTTCCCCAAGGCGCACTCGGCCGCCTACGCGCTGCTGGCCTACCAGACGGCATATTTAAAGACGCGCTATCCCGTCGAATTCATGGCCGCGCTGCTGACATCGGTGACCGGCAACACCGATGACGTGGTCAAGTACATCAACGAATGCCGCGAGATGGGCATTGCCGTCGAGGCTCCCGACATCAACGTGAGCGACGCCAACTTCACACCGCATGGCAGTGCGATCCGTTTCGGTCTGGCTGCGGTAAAGAATGTCGGCCACAACGCCATTGAGTCCATCATGGCCGGACGCAAAGAGCTTGGCCGCTACAGTTCCATCTACGAATTCTGCGAGAAGGTGGATCTGCGCCTGCTGAACAAGCGGGTGCTGGAATCGCTGATCAAGAGCGGCGCCATGGACGGGCTGGGTCGTCGCGCCCAGCTTATGGCCGTCCTCGACCGCGCTATCGAAGGCGCGCAGAAAACCCAGCGCGATGCCGAGAGCGGCCAGCATGGCCTGTTCGGCGTTTTCCAGGAGGAAGAAGCCTCGGCGTCGAATAGCAAGCTGCCCGACACGCCGGACTGGGACGAACATACCCGGCTGGCCTACGAGAAAGAGATTCTCGGTTTCTTCATCAGCGGCCACCCCCTGGAAAAATATCGCGACAAGCTGAACGACCTGCGCGCACTCTCAACCGAAGAGATCGGCGCTCTCACCAAGTCCACTGGCAAGGACGAAAACATAACCACCGCCGGCATCATCACCAACCTGCGCGTGCTGAAATCGAAGCGCGGCGATTTTTACGCCCAGGGCGCGCTCGAAGACATGGCCGGCACGGTCGAGATGCTGGTGTTCCCCGAGGCCTATCGCAAGCTGCAGGAGAAAGTGAAACTGGAAGTGCCTGTGCTGATTCGGGGAGGAGTGCGCATCGAAGAAGGCGCCAATCCGAAGCTGACAGTTAACGAAATTCTTCCATTAGAAGACGCTAAGGTTCCCTTGCCGAATTCGCTGCGCATCCGGGTGCCGCTCGAGACCGCAAATGAGTCCACGGTGGATGCGTTGCACAGCCTTTGCGCCCGGCAGAAGGGCGCGGCCAAGGTGTTATTTGACGTGGAACGCCAGGGCGATTTCATGGTAGTGATGGAGGCGGAAGGCTATAATGTCCTGCCAGACCGAAACTTTATCGCGCGCGTCGAAGAACTCTGTGGCAGAGGCGCAGTGCGGGTAATTGACTGACATAACAGACGGAGTGGGAACTGGACTCGCTGGTAGAAAAACACTCCGCTAACCGCTTCATGACGAGCCGTACCGAAATCTGCGGCGGATAAGAGTTTCCATTCAAAAGACTTCCAAGGTGGCGGCAAAGAACGCACTACCGGTGCCCAACGAAGCGCTGGTGATGGCAGGGGCCGAGTTCCTTCTCTCCATGGTGGAAGCGCGCTTGGCCAGAAACGGCGGCGGCAAGATGGAGCCTGGGGAAAAGACGCACCAGGAGTTGGAAAAAATCGAGGAGCAGATTGCCCGCCTGCAGGCGGCGGCCGGGCCCGACGAGGATACCAGGCGCGATATTCAGCAACTGCGCGACCGCATCGAAGCCTTACGCAAAGACATGTCGACATCCCACTACAAGGCCTGGGACAAAACGGAGTTGGCACGGCATCCCCAGCGGCCTTATCCTCTCGACTACATTGAGCGCATCTTCACCGACTGGAGCGAGATCCACGGCGATCGCGGCTATGCGGATGATCCCGCCATCATTTGCGGCATGGCCCGTTTCCACGGCGAAGAGGTGATGATCGTCGGACATCAGAAGGCCCGCGACACCAAGCAAAAGGTTTACCGCAACTTCGGCATGCCCAACCCGGAGGGCTACCGCAAGGCCATGCGGGTAATGAAGATTGCGGAAAAATTCGGCCGTCCGCTATTTACCTTCGTGGACACTCCGGGCGCGTATCCCGGCCTCGGAGCCGAAGAGCGCGGCCAGGCGGAAGCCATTGCGCACAATCTGCGCGAGATGGCGCGACTGCAAATTCCCATCATTGCCACCATCACCGGCGAAGGCGGCAGCGGCGGAGCACTGGCCATCGCCATCGCCGACCGCGTGCTGATGATGGAGAACTCGATTTATTCCGTGATCTCACCCGAAGGCTGCGCCTCCATCATGTGGCGCGACCCCACCAAAAAAGCGCTGGCCGCCCAGGCCATGCGCATCACAGCCGAAGACTTACAGGAACTGGGCTGCATCGATGGCATTGTGCCCGAACCCGAGGGTGGCGCCCACGTTGATCACGAAGCCGCCGCCGCCCTGCTCGGCAGCACGCTCGAAAAACAACTCGCCGAACTGAAGAGAAGCACAACGAAGGAACTGATCGCCACCCGCTACGCCAAGTTCCGCAAGATGGCGCAGTTCTTCACGGGCGATGAGTAGACACGAGTGTCCGACCCACACTGACAGCTGAGCGACTACCCGCGTCCCTCCGTGCCTCGCCTTCGTCCTCCTCTGACTAGTACGCTGGATTTCCATGAATTCAAGACCCTGACTTTAGCCGTCGCAGGACACGAGTTTCCTCTGAGGTTCGGGGAGTACAATTTGTTCTTCGTGGGTACGGTAAGCTTCAAAATTCAACGCCTGGTTTTTGTCTGCCTCTGGTTGGAGTTTCTGGCTGGCTGTGGAGGATCTCCGCAGCCTTCCATCCATCCTTGTGATCCGAATGCAGCGCCTGAAGTTCTGTCCCTGACCATACAGAATTCCGGCCCGGAAACTCTGCGAAATTATCCCGTCGCCATCTCACTGGATGAAACGGTCTTCGATTTCACGGTCCCTGAAGATGGTTCAGACATGGCCGTATGGGACGCCGCGAGCCGTCAACCCATGTCAGCCTGGCAGGAGTCTTACGATCCGACGGCGCGGAGAGCATTGTTATGGGTGAAAGTGTCCGGGTTGGGTCCGCGAGCATCGCAGAAACTGTTGTTGACGGCAGGTCATGCCGTGAATTGAGCCACTTCCTTGTTCGACGGTTATTCGGTATTCCCGTTTTTCAGCGACGTTCATGACGTGTCCGCATGGCATGCGACCAACCGGCTCCAGGTCACCGATACGATCACAGACGGGCCGCTTAGCATCGGTGGCCGCAGCCTAATCGAAAGTGACGGAATGTATAACGGCTTCCCCGGGGTGGCGCAGGCGGCGAACGGTGACTTCGTGCTGGCGTACAAAAAGGGCCTCAATCATGTGAATAGCCCCTTGGTGGTGCTGCGGCGCAGTACGGATGCGGGCGCAACCTGGAGTCCAGAAGTCGTTTACTTCGATTCTTCCCAGCCCGACCCGGCGCTTATTCGGACGCCGCTCGGTGCCATGCTGCTGGCCCTCGGCAAGGCGGACCAGAATGGTGTTGCAGCTGGGGCATACAGTCGGTCCGCCGACAACGGTTTGACCTGGGGTCCTTTCGCATTCTTTGCAGACCCACCCAGCGATGTTGTCGGTGTAGCTCCTTCGTTGAATGTTGGACAAATGATGTATGGCACGGGCTATGGTGCGGCCCGCGATGGCACAGGTTCCACCCCCAGCCTGTGGTTGTCCGCAGACGACGGATTTACCTGGACGAAACTCTCAGAGCTTCGCGAGCCCGGCGATCCTGGCCTGAACGAAACCGCAATTGCCCAGACCGCGCCGCACACCTTGTTTGCGATGATGCGCGCGGATGACAGCCTAAATACATACGGACGGTATTCCAGCGTTATGGGAGTGAGCTGGGGACCGCTCGTTTCCTACACGTCCCAAGTGGGTGTTCTACAAGCGCCGATGATGGTGCAGGCTGGATCAGCGTTGCTTGTCATGGGACGAGAGAACATCGCGATTCCAGAAGTGCAACCCGCCAATACGACGGGATATCCCCGTCAGCTGGTTGCCTTCGTGTCCTACGATGGAGGGCAAACATTTGGCTACGGCACCGTGCTCGACACCTACACCGGGCAGCAGATCGATGGCGGCTATTGCTGGCCGATGCTACTGCCGGACGGGCAAGTGTATGTAGCCTACTATGCGGACTCCCACGACCTCCGGAAGCCGGATATCAAGTCTCTCACCTTGTCCGTGAGTTCTCCGTCCGCGCAGCCCTCCGGTTCTATCCACGTAGTCAGCCAACTCGCGGCCGGACTCGCCACCCATGCCCTGAATCTGGACCTCGCTCGTTACGCCCTCGAATTTCGCTTCCGTTCCAGTCCGACGCCGGCGGGCAGCCAGTTTTCGGTGTTGCTGCAGGGTCAGGATGCAGGATCGCTTTCCGCTGTAGTCAACTGGGAGCTGCCGTCCACCCATGCGGCCGATCCGACTTCTGAGTCGGGAATCATTTCCAACCACCTGTTCGTCCCTGTCCTGAACAGCTTCACTTACGGCGATCTCTATCGCTTGCGCACCGTTGTGGATGAAAACCAGGGCACCCAGGAAGCCTCGGTGCTTGACTCCTTTGGCGCATTGATCAGCATCACTGCTCCGCAGCCGTTCGCACAAGGGACTTCGGGCCACGCTGCTGCCATCCAGATCGGCAATAACTCCACGTTGCGCGCGACTGACACTCTGCTGGATTTTGTGTTCGTGCGTCCCGCCGCGCAAACCGAACCATTCGTGAGCGTCACTCGAGTTCGCTGACCGGGACACGAGATTAGTTCCCAGGCTGGTACGTCGCTGCCTCGAGGTCGTTCCCTGCCGTATAATAAAGGGTTCTGCTGCACCAGTAATAGCGGGCGGAGGCACTCCGCTCCAGGGACAAGGAAGGAAGGGAATGGCCACCACGGATGTATCTCTCCACGCTGAGAGCCGCCAACCAGAACCAAAGCCGGTCGTAAACAACATGAGTATCCAGGTCGCGACCGTCAATGGTTCCGGCTCGCAAAGTTCCAACACGGTTTTGTTGCGCAGCATTTTCCAGATGGGAGTTCCGGTCTCCGGCAAGAACCTGTTTCCCTCCAACATCGCCGGCTTGCCCACCTGGTACACCATCCGCGCCAATAAAGACGGTTACATCGGGCGCAAAAAAGAAATTGATTTCGTGGTCGCCATGAATCCCGAGACCGCCGAGGAGGACGTGATGTCGGTGGCCGCGGGCGCAGCCGTGTTGTACGACGAGCCCTTGAATCTCAGCCGACTGCGCTCCGATCTGGTTTTTTACGCCGTCCCCTACGACAAACTGGTCGCGCCCGTCTGCCCCGAGGCCAAGCTGCGCAAGCTGGTCAAGAACATGATCTATGTGGGCGTGGTGGCCAAGTTGCTGGAAATCGACATTGCCGAAGTCGAAAATGCCATTCGCAAGCAGTTTGCCAAGAAAGCGAAGGCCGCCAACCTGAACCTGGCTGCGGTCAAAGCGGGATACGACTACGCCGCCGCCAACCTGGTCAAGCGCGATCCCTATTTTATCCAGCGCATGGATAAGACCTCCGGCAAGATCAT
>DATGYF010000457.1:0-1805 GCA_035298145.1 Terriglobales bacterium
GCATGTCCTTGAGGAATGCCTTGAAACTCCATTCTGGCCTGCCTTCCGGTGCTTGGCAAAGGGATAGAAGGCCAATATGCAGGTACCAAGGTGCCATTACCCAAAATGGACTGAAGGCACCAATCTGGGCCTTGCAAACCCAAAATTTTGCGGGAGTTAGGTGGATGGTCGAAAAGGCGGATCCGGAGAATGTAGGCGCGAGCGTCCACGCTCGTGCAGGGCCAGGAAAACCGCCAGGTTTCGTACCAGCGGCACCCCATTCTTTGGCCCCGTTGGGGCTCCGCCGTCGCGGCGGCTTATTACCCACACGCCGTGGGCTACATGCTTGCGCCGCCTCGCGGCCAAGTGGGAAATTAGTGACAACCGAGGTCTGGGGGCCGAGGTCCGACGGCTGAAGTCTGACGACTGCCTACTCGCTCCAGCGCCGGAACAGCAGAGCGCCGTTGGTCCCACCGAAGCCGAACGAATTCGACATGGCGTACTCAACCTCCGCTTTGCGAGCGGTGTTGGGGACGTAGTCCAGATCGCAGTCCGGTTCGGGATTCTCCAGATTGATGGTTGGCGGCAGGACCTGGTCGCGCAGCGCCAGCAGGGTAATTCCAGCTTCCAGTCCGCCCGCTCCGCCCAGCAAATGTCCGGTCATGGACTTGGTCGAACTTACCGCCAGCTTATAAGCGTGGTCGCCAAACGCCCGTTTGATGGCGATCGTTTCCAGTTTGTCGCCAATGTCGGTGGAAGTACCATGGGCGTTGATGTATTGGACCTGCTCGGGCTGTATCTTGGCGTCGCGCAGAGTGTTCATCATGACGCGGTAGGCGCCGTCGCCGTTTTCGGCCGGCTGCGTGATGTGGAAGGCGTCCCCGCTCATGCCGTAGCCCATGACCTCGGCCATGATGCGGGCCCCGCGACGGCGGGCAAACTCCAGTTCCTCCAGCACCAGGATGCCGGCGCCCTCGCCAATCACGAATCCGTCGCGTCCCGAGTCCCAGGGCCGGCTGGCTTTTTCGGGATCGTCATTTCTGGTGGAGAGTGCGCGCATGGCGGCAAACCCTCCCACTCCCATGGGAGTGATGGCTGCTTCCGTTCCTCCGGCAATCATTACATCGGCATCGCAGCGCGCGATGATCTTGAAAGCATCTCCGATGGAATGGGCGCTCGAGGTGCAGGCGGTGCAGGTGGCCTCGTTCGGGCCACGGGCGTGGTAGCGGATGCTCACGTGGCCGGCGGCGAGGTTGACGATCGCCGCCGGAATAAAAAATGGAGAGATCTTGCGCGGTCCGCCGCTCAGCAGACTGATGTGCTCGCGCTCGATCACATCGAACCCGCCGATTCCGGACCCGATGTGGACACCCACGCGCTCGGAAATCTCGGGCGTGACCTGCAATCCCGAAGCCTTCATGGCCTCATCCGCCGCCGCCAGGGCCAGGTGGATGAAGCGCCCCATCTTCTTCAGTTCCTTTTTTTCGATGAATTGCAGGGGATCGAAATTCTTGACTTCGGCGGCAATCTGGCAGGCAAACTTGGGCAGGTCTTCTTCCTTGAACGCACCCTGCTTAACGGCCTCGGTGATGCGGGCCACGCCGCTCTTCCCCGCGAGCAGGTTCTTCCACACCTCGGGCGCGGTGTTGCCCACTCCACAGACCAGGCCGATTCCGGTGACTACAACCCTACGTCCCAACTACTTCCCGCCTTTCGCGTGCTTGCCGATGTAATCGACGGCGTCCTGCACGGTACGGATTTTCTCCGCGTCTTCGTCGGGGATTTCGATCTCGAAGGCTTCCTCAAAGGCCATGACCAGTTCCACC
>DATGYF010000458.1:0-5478 GCA_035298145.1 Terriglobales bacterium
GCCCGGCGGATCAGCTCGAAAGCGTCGCAGGCCAATTGCGAATACTCCGAACGCGGCTTGGGCTGTGGCGCCTGTTTGGGATTGCGTTCTCCCACCAGGGCATAGAAGTAGGGAAAAATCGAGCCCGCCACCAGGAAGGCATTGTTCTCTTCAAACTGGTTGGCTTCATACGCGTCATGATTGCGCAGCAGGCGCACCATGACTTCGGTGGCCTCCTGCGCCCGCGGATCGGCGTAAGCATGCTGCTGCGCGGGCAGATGTTGGTCGGATCCCGTCCAGGCGCCGATAAAGGTCGGGGCCAGCAGCGCCGGGCGCATGGGATACATCAGGCAAAACCCGACCCTCTCGATGAAGCGGCGGGCTTCGTCGAGGGTGCGCAGCGGCGTGCCGTTCAGGTGCCACCTCTCACGCCGCAGTTGATCGAGTTCGTTGTCAGTCATAAAAGCAGCTGTCAGCTTTCAGTCTGTCAGCTCTCAGCCACTCAGACTTGCAGAGTCCGCGTAACTCCAGCTTAACTGATAGCTGAGAGCTGACAGCTGAAAGCTGCTTCTCTAGATTCTCTTGAACGCCTTCTGAATGTCCTTCATTGAGTATCGCAGAACTACCGGCCTGCCGTGCGGGCAGGTCATGGGACAGTCGGTTTTGGCCAGTTCCGCCAGCAGCCATTCCATTTTGTTCTGCTCCAGCGGCATGTTGACCTTGATGGCGGCATGACAGGCGATGGAAGCTGCGATGCGCCCGCGAATCTTCTCCAGGTTCAGTGCCTGCTCTTCGCGGGCAAACTGGTCGAGCAGCTCGTGCAGCATGTGCTCGACGGCGGAAGCGTCAACCCCGGCGGGGGCGATCTTGACCGCAATGCTGCGGGCGCCAAAGGGTTCGACTTCGAATCCGTTCCGAGACAGCTCGTCGGCGATGTCGGCGAAGACCGCCTGCTGGGCCAGCGTGAGTTCGATCACCAGTGGCAGCAGCAGGCGCTGGCTTTCGACTTTCTGCGCCGCCCTCTGCTTCAGGATTTTCTCGAACAATACGCGCTCGTGGGCCACGTGCTGATCGACGATCCACAGACCTTCGGGATTTACTGCCAGGATGAAGGATTCGCGAATCTGGCCCAGCGGTTTGAGCGAGGCCAGAGCTGGGGCCAGGTCGCCTGGCCCTTCCGCTTCGTCAGCGATGGGCGGAGCGCAAGTGTCGTTGCCCATCGAGTCGGGCGCCGGTTCGGGGGCGCGCACCAGAGACAATGCGGCGTTGCCCTCGACCGAAATGCCTTCCCCAAACTGAAAGCGTCCGCTCACCGGCGGCGGCACGGGGGCCTGCAAGCTGAAGGGCTGCGACTCACCTGGAGGGTAGAGCGAGCGCCCGCCGGCAGCCTCAGGGGAAGGGTTGCGGGTCCCGGCCAGCGAGGGGCTGGCGGTGGGGTGGGCGCCGATCTCGATCGCGAACTGAGGCACCGGACGAGCCTTCATCAACGCGGCGTGCACCGAATCGCGCACGAAATCATGCATCACGCTCTGCTGGCGAAAACGCACTTCGGTCTTCGATGGGTGCACATTGACGTCCACTTCGCCGCTGGGCAGATCGAGAAACAGCAGCACCACCGGGAAAACCGTCGGCGGCAGGATGTTGCGATAGGCCTCGATGATGGCGTGCTGGATCAGGCGGTCGCGGATCAGGCGTCCATTCACGAAGACGTAGATCGAGTTGCGGTTCAGCTTCTGGATTTCCGGCTTGGAGACGAAGCCGTGGACGTGGAATTCGCCGAAGTCCGGAGATGGGGCGAGACCTTCTTCGCTTCCATCTTTGGCTTCTTTTTCGGATACCGGCCTCTCGCGGGCGGGGGCGCCCGCGCCACATCTGGGTTGCGGCAGGCCGATGCGTTCCAGGGGTTGCACGGCGGCGATGGGAATCAGCTGGTCGAGAACTTCCTTGCCGAAAACCTGGTACACGCGCTCGCTGTAGCCCGCGACCGGCGGCGCCACCAGCATGGCGTTGGTGGCGGAGTGCAGTTCGAAATGCTTGCCGGGATGGGCCAGCGCGTAGTGGGTCACGAGCGATGCGATGTGCGAAAGCTCGGTGGATTCTGCTTTTAGAAATTTCTTGCGCGCCGGAATATTGAAGAAGAGGTCGCGCACGGAGATGGAAGTCCCCGCCGGCAACCCAGCTTCTTCCACCTTAAAAATCTTGCCGCCATTGATTTCGACCACTGTTCCGGAGCCCTCATCGGGAGCGCGGGTTTCGAGTCGCAGCCGGGAAACCGAGGCGATCGAAGGCAGGGCCTCTCCTCTGAAACCCAGCGTGGCTACACTCAGCAGGTCGGCCGCATTCTTGATTTTCGAGGTGGCGTGGCGCTCGAAGGCCAACAGCGCGTCGTCGCGCACCATTCCGCAGCCATTGTCGGTGATCTGGATGAGCTTCTTGCCCCCGGCCTCAACCTGGATCTGAATGCGGGTAGCGCCGGCATCGAGCGAATTTTCCAGCAACTCCTTGGCCACCGAAGCCGGACGCTCCACCACTTCGCCGGCGGCGATCTGGTTGGCAACGTTTTCAGAAAGAACGTGGATTCTGCCCATGGGGAGCGCGAGTGATGCGAAGTCAGTGTCGCAGATGAAGGGCTGAGGAAGCAAAGCACGAACAGGCCGGACAGGCTTTGGAAGGGCACAAGTTCATTCGGGCCGGTCGGTCCAGACACGATCTCGTGAAGGCACGAGTTCAGAGGTTGCGGAAAACTCGCAAATGTTGGCCCTTCTGTGGAAGAGCGGCCCTTCAGGGCCGCGTCAGTCGTCAGGAATGTATGCGGGTTTTAGCCCCCGTGGTCGCTTGTCCGGGCAAAGTGGTTATTTCCGCAGCCTCTTCACTAACCGCGGGACATGGTTGCGGCTTCAGCCGCTGCAGGTTGCTTTCCTGTCTCGGGCGGGGCAAGGCATGGTCGAAGATCGTCGCCGGCTCTCGATCAAGCGGACCCCAGCGGCTAAAGCCGCCGCGCGCCTTGCGTTTGTGCGGCACGACTGAAGCCGTGCCCTTCCACCAACTCGTGCCCTTCCAAACTGACGACTTTTCTACAGGCGGAACTCGACTGACAGCGTGGTCTCAACCGGGGCAGGTTCGCCCTGGACACGATAGGGGCGGAAGCGCCACCAGCGGGCTGCGTCCATGGCCGCCGAAACCAGCGCGTCCGCGCCGCTGACCGGACGAATGTTGACCACGGTGCCGTCGGCTGCAATGATCGCGTCGAGCACGACCACGCCCTGCAGATTGGCTCGCCGAGCAGCCTCGGGATACACCGGCTCAACCCGGCGGACCAGCAATCGTTCCATGACTTCCGCGGGGACCTTGGCCGAGGGCGGCTGCGCGTGCACGTCTTTTCTTACCATGCGCGATTCCAGCTGTTGCCAGCCGCGATGCCATTGCCACGCTGCCCAGAGACCCACCCCCAGCAACAGCGCCAGGGTCAGACGCAGCAGGCGTTCCAGGGCACGATTGCGCGCCGGAGTGGGCCTGGTGGAGGGGCGTGCCTTCACAACCGGGGCTGGAGTGGACGGTGGGGCGGTCATCCTGGTTGAAGGGGAGGCGGAAACAGGCGTCCTGGGTCCTGGCGCCGAGGACAGGGGCTGGGCCGTGCCCGCCCAGCTGCGAATCATCAATCTTTGGTCGACCGACAATCCCAGAAACTCAAATCCGCAGCGAAGCTGGTTGTGATGCCGAACTATGGCTTTGGTCTGAAGCGCGTGTCTCGCGTTGGGCAGCTGCAACTCGACTGCGACCCACTCGCCCGGTTGCAGTTCCGCAGCCAGCACCGCGGCCACTCCGCCTTCGCCGATGTCGAGAGAACGCCCGGGAATGCTGGCCGGCGCTCCGGCACGCAGCACGGTGATATCCACGGGGATGGCCACCGGGTAACGAGGGATGCGCCGGCGGACTCCGCTCAAGCGCGATGCAGGGTGCCCCGAAGCGCTCATACATTTACGCGATAAGTCTCACGCAATATGGTCTGACTCGACTCGAAATGGCCGGCTCGATCTGAGCCGCAGGATCCGGGGTAGCGACGGGTTGCCCGCGGTTCCCGGTCAGCACGGGCAGAACGCCCGGGCCTGCATGCGCTCCAACAAAGCTATAGCCCGAAGCCAGGCTCCGGGCCGTATCGAATCGCAACCTGCCCTCTTGGAAGGCCTCGCGCCAGCAACTCAGCTCAGGGCCAGCGCTTGGCGGTGTCTTCCCATCCCGCGGCCCGAGCCGCGGGTGCGGCCGCATTGACCGCCGTCTGCGGAATGCGGATGGGCTGCTGGGTCGCGGCTGAAGGAGCCAGAGTCGGCTTGTTGTCATTGCCGGCTTCCTTGTCCTCGGACAGAAGCGGGGCGGCTACCCGTAACGCCTCCACCTCTTTTTCCAACCGCGACAGCTCAAGCTCTTTTTGCCTTAGAACCTCGTAAACATTCTTCATGCGTCAGCACCTGGAGACCCTATAGAAATTGGGACAATTAAGTCGAACTTTATCAGTTACCTAGGTTTTGTCAAGAAGTAAGACCGGAACGCCGGTGCTCTGGAAGCATACGCCCAGAAGACGGTACTGGTTACTTCCCAATCTCCATTGCGCGGGGTTGAAAGCGTAAAGTAGCGCCGGCGTCCCGCCGGCGGTCTGGCGGGCATCCTGCCCGCCCACCGGGCCGGCGAGACGCCGGCGCTACTTTATGGTTCAGACTCGATCGCGGATCAAACTGGGCACTGATTTTACAACTCTGCTCTTAACCTTTCACAGGTCAACACGTCTAAGCCAACAGATTCGACCATGGGGCCTTGCATTCCGGCCGTCCAGGGGACGGCAGACTGCAACAACTTTCGTGGAACCAGCAGGCCGACCGTCGCGTATCACACCTCAAGGAACGGTGTCGCTGCGGCGGGCGCCGCGAGATCAGCAGGAGGCAGACCGGTAATGAGCTCCGGAGGGTGGGTCATGGACATCGGACGAAGCGGTGGCAACGGCACGGGAAACAGAAGTCTTCCTGGGAGTTCGGATCCTCATGTTCAGGAAGTTGTGAAAGCGGCACACGAAGAGCTGCGCCAGTTGATGCGCCAGCGCGCCGATGTGATGAAACGCATCGGGACGGTCAAACAGACCATCGTCGGACTGGCCAATCTTTTTGGCGATGAAGTACTGAGCGAAGAACTACTCGAACTGGTGGACCGCAAAAGCGGCGGACGCCAGCCCGGCTTCACCAAGGCCTGTCGCATGGTGTTGATGGAGGCGGCGCGTCCCCTGGGCGCCCGCGAGGTGTGCGAGCACATTCAGCAACGCATTCCGCCGGTGCTATTGCGCCACAAGGATCCCCTGGCTTCGGTCACCACCGTCCTCAACCGCCTGGTGGAATACGGCGAAGCGCGAACTGTAGTGCGGGAAAACGGGCGCCGGGCGTGGCAGTGGGTCGCGGACCCCGGCGACAGCGGCTTCGGTCACACCCGCAGCAGCCTGCCCGGTGTGTAGAGCGG
>DATGYF010000459.1:0-2837 GCA_035298145.1 Terriglobales bacterium
TTACAACCTGGCCCTGGCTTACGAAAAAATCAAAGAACCGCGCAAGGCCCTCAAGCACTGGCGCGCCTATGTGAAGCTGGACACGGTTGGCCCCTGGGCGGTGCACGCCCGCAACCAGATCCAGCGCATTCTGCAAGTGGACGGACTCAAACTCATACAGGGTGGGAAGCAGTAATAGGTTAATCACCTGGGCCAAGCGTGTTGGCGCAGATATCTTCCATCATTCTTCCGGCATCTGAGAAGTCTTGTCAATCTTACTGAAAAATGCGCGCTACGTGTTGAGTTCGATTTGGCGCGAACCCTCCAATCGTGGTCAGCGAGTCAAAAGAGTTCTGCAATTTTTCGGCTGGCAGTTCTGGAAGCGGGCGGTGCGCATGCCCGTCGTCGTGGAACTTTTCAACGGGCACAAATTCCGGGCCTACCCGGACTGCCAGATGTCGGCAGGAGCAATCTACACTCGCATTCCCGACTCGCAGGACATCCTCTACCTGCGGAAACACATTCGGCAGGGGACCCTGATTGATGTTGGCGCGAACGTGGGACTGATAACCCTTCTGCTCGCCGACAGGATTCAGCATGCTCTGCTCTTTGAGCCCAATCCCCTGGCCGCTGAGCGGGCTCGGGACAATCTGGCGCTCAATGGTCTGCGGTTCGAAGTCCACGAAGTGGCGCTGTCAGATAGGATCGGGACAGTCGAGTTCGAGGACGAAGGCGGAGTGAGCAGTTGCAACCGCACCGTCGTCGGTTTCACGACCTCGGCACCCACACGCATGGTGCCTTGCACCCAACTGGACCGATTCCTCGCGGACCGGGTCTTGCCCTATCCCGTCAGCGCGATAAAGATTGACGTCGAAGGCCACGAAAACAGTGTGCTGCGCGGAATGGCTGAGTGTATGCGCCATCATCGGCCGCGAGTCGTGATGTTTGAGTATCTGCAGCGAACCAATCTGCGCGAAACCATTGGTTTGTTCCAGGATGCCGGATACACAGTGTTGCAACTCGCCCCTGGCGGCGCCGTTATCGCAACCGCCGATGTGCAGCCGCTGCAGGACCTGTTCGCCTGCCCCAATGAGTTACGGCAGGAATTTACGTCGGACAATACCAGAAACTCTTGAGGTCCGTATCCTGCTGCTCGGCGAAACGAGTGCTAAAATTTAAACTTTGCCATCCTCCGATTTGAGGCTGTTTCCATGCCCGACGCCACTTTGCAAATTCCGCCTCCCGCGCCCCTGACTTCTTTCACCGAAGACGAAATCATGTTTCGCGACAACATTCGCCAGTTTGCCGACGAGAAGGTCCGTCCGCTGGTCAGGGAGATGGACGAGAAGGGCGTCTTCGATCCGGACCTGATTCGCCAGTTCTTTCAGCTTGGCCTGATGGGAATCGAGATTCCCGAGCAGTACGGTGGCGGTGGCGGCAAGTTCTTCGAGGCCATCCTGGCGGTCGAGGAAATGTCGCGGGTGGATGCCTCGGCCGGCGTCGTGGTGGACGTGCAGAACACGCTGGTCAATAATGCGCTGCTGCGCTGGGGCAATGAGGAGCAGAAAAAGCGCTTCCTGCCACGCATGGCGGCCGATACCTGCGGCGCCTACGCCCTCAGCGAAGCTGGTTCGGGGTCGGACGCCTTCGCGCTGCAGACCCGGGCGACGCTCAAGGGCAGCGATTACGTCCTCAATGGCCGCAAACTGTGGATCACCAATGGCAAGGAAGCTGGTCTCTTTGTGCTGTTTGCCACGGTCGATCCCGCCGCCGGTTACAAGGGAATCACTGCTTTTCTCATCGAGAAAGGTTTCCCCGGCTTCGCCGTGGGCAAGAAAGAAGACAAGCTGGGCATTCGAGCTTCGTCCACCTGCGAGCTGATTCTTGAAGACTGCCAGGTGCCGAAATCGAACGTGCTGGGCGAGGTGGGCAAAGGCTACAAGATCGCGATCGAGACCTTGAACGAGGGCCGCATCGGAATCGGAGCGCAAATGGCGGGAGTGGCGCGTGGCGCCTGGGAGTACGCGGCCAGGTACGCGCAGGAGCGCAAACAGTTCGGCAAACCGATCAGCGACTACCAGGGCATCCAGTTCCAGATCGCGCAGATGGCCACCGAAATCGAGGCGGCGAGGCTGATGGTGTACAACGCGGCGCGCATGAAAGACGCCGGCGTGCCCTTCGTAAAGGAAGCAGCCATGACCAAGCTCTTCTGCTCGCAGGTGGCGGAGCGCGTGACCTCGCTCGCCATCGAAATCTACGGCGGCTACGGTTTTACCAAAGATTATCCGGTGGAGAAGTACTGGCGCGATTCCAAAATCGGCAAAATTTACGAAGGCACCTCTAACATGCAGCTGGCCACCATCGCCAAACTGCTGATGGGCGGAAAGTAGGGTGGGTAGGTTTTCTTTGCGACCTTTGCGTTATCTTGGCGCCCTTAGCGGTAAAAGGCTTTGAAGCTGGCTCGACCAATATCCTGACCTGACCTGCTCACAAATTCCGGCCATGCACGTCGAATGGAAGGGTCAGCCTGTCTGCGTGCTCGTGGATACTCAAAGGAAAAACAAATGACAAAGCAATCGATAGCTGCGCTCGTTCTCGTGACAGCCTTGTGTGCCGTATCCCTGGCGCAAACGCCAGCCACCGGAAAGGCTGAGGCGGGAACGCCCCCCGTGCGTTTGCCTGGTCTGGACAAGCGGTTGATCGACACCACCGCCGATCCCTGCACCGATTTCTTCAAGTACGCCTGCGGCAATTTTTCCAAGCTGTACCCGATTCCCAACGATCGTTCCGCCTACGGCACCGGCGCCATGATTGCCGACTACACCGAATACATCCTGCACACCATGCTGGAAAAGGCC
>DATGYF010000460.1:0-3123 GCA_035298145.1 Terriglobales bacterium
TGGTTTCAGGGCGCGGCTGGTCTGAAAGATCGTCTTGTAAACATCCGCCATGGCGTTGACCGAATCCTGCGGAGACTTGTGATGGTGCGCCGGGTTGTAGCACATGGGCACGCTGTAAATATTGTCCAGCTTCGATCCATCGAATCCCCACTCACCGATAAATTTCTCGGTCAGCTTCTTGAAGTACGCCTGCACCTCGGGCATGGCCGGACACAGCGCCGCCAAGTCACGCGTCATGCGCGCGTGTTTACCGTTCTTGTCGAGAATCAGCCACTCGGGATGCTCCTTCGCGATCTTCGACACGATGTATTTGTGCGACTCCCATCTGCCCTGGCCGTCTTCCACTCCCAGCGGCAGCCACCATAGCTGCACCAACATGCCCTGCTTATGGAAGTCATCCGTCATTTTCTTGATGGAGTCGCCGGGGAAGGTGTCCGCACGCGGATTCCAGTCCCCATAAGTGTCAAACCAGCGATCGTCCAGAGTGGCCCACTTGATGCCAAACTCTTTTAGCTTTGGCACTGTGCCCAGCATCTCCGCCGGAGTGACGTTGAATTCATAACCCCAGCCGCACCAGCTCACGTTGTAAGCTTCGCCTGAAGGCTTGGGGATCTCCCATCCCTCTTTCTGCAGCACGCTCGACCACAAATGCAGCGGCTCGTAAAAATCACCGGAGTACACGGCGACAAAACTGCGCGGCGTGGAATAAGTTTCCCCAGGCTTCAGTGTGGTATCGGCCCCAATGTCCACGCCCGCGTTGACGCCACCATCCCCGCCCACTTTGACCGGTAGCGATAGCGTCAGCGGCAGGGTTTCCACGTGGCCAACCGCTTCGCCAACCGTTCCGGTCCAGAACGCCACCACCGGAATTCCGCCGCCATAGCCGCCTTTCACCGCCGCGCCCATCAGGTTGGGTTGTGCGAAGTTGCGGCCCAGTTTTACGATGTCGTCCTTGCCCCAGTCGTAGCTTGCTCCCAGGTAACTCCACATGTCATACGCCTTCGCATTCTTCTGCGCCAGGCCGGCATCGAATTTGTGCTGCTGCTCGACCACGCTATTGATGTGAACGTCCTGCGTGCCGGCGTTCTTGTATGCCGCACTCGAGAGCAGCAGGGTGGGAAACGCGTCGTAAACTTCGACCTGCAGGGTTCGCTGGATGTTCGAGCCGGAAGGGGTCTGCGCTGGAATTTCCAGGCGCTTGCCCCGGCCCAGCTTGCCCGCGCTGTCCTCGATCTTGGCCGCGCCGGGATTCAAGGTGAACACGACCGGTTTGCCGTCGAGCACCAGCACATCACTGCCGCCCGCGCCAGGTTGGTCCAGTGTGAGCCTCTGGTCACCCTTGAGCAGCGCAGCCTGTATGTAGCCTGACGGCATTATCTGGAACTCAGCCGCGCTGGTGGTCAGCACAATCGGCCCGCCCGGCTTCACTTCTACTTTGATCTGCGAAGGTGGTTCGGGCGCCGCGGTTTCTGTCCGGGCCGGCGGACGGCTGCAGCTCGCGCTCAGCATGAACACTGCCGTGAGCGACAAAAGCACACCACGAATGGTTGCCCGTTGAAGAAGGCTTGTTTCACAGCGCTCAATATTTATCATTTCGCTCCCTTGCCCAGGCCCTTGAACTGGCTGAACATTTTCTCAGCGTTCAGGTGATAGATCTTTTCCAGCACCGGGTCCGGCAGGTCGAGTCCGTAAATCTCCCACCGGCCCTGTCCCGGGTGCCCCCAGTAATCGAACGACTCGTCCGCCGTTTCCAGCCAGCGGAAGTGATTGCGGTACATCTCCTCGTCCATCCCGTTGTCGGTGCCGAACATCACACGGTCCTGATATTTCAGGAAAAATTCGCGCGTCTGCCGCGGCTGCCGGCCCAATTCAGCCTCGCGCGCGCCAAACTCCACCATCACATTAGGATGCTGGTCGAGCATGCGCGATACCCACGGCAGATTCTCCGGCCAGCCCATATGCAGGGAAACGAAATGGGTCTCGGGATGCCGGGCAAAAACGCGGTTGCGCGCCTCCAGCAACTCTTCCAGCTTGGGATACTGCGGACCGTAAAAACTCCAGTCAGGATGTCCGATCAATTCCTCGTAGCGCTCATTCTTGCCGTCAGTGGGCAGGAAGAAGGCTTCCGGATCGCCGGTGTGAATCGAAACCGGAATGCCCAGCCGCCCGCACTCGCTCCAGACCGGATCCAGTCGCGGGTCGTCGATCGCCAGCAGCTTGCCGGACTTGAGCCGCACTCCCAGCCCCAGGTCCTTCAGGAACTTTAGCCCGCGAGCGCCCCGGGCGACCGCATCGTCCAGCTGCCGTACCATCTCCTGGCCGAAATCCGGGTCGTCAACCTTGCTCCAGTCCAGTTGGGTGAAGACGATGAACCGCCCCGGATAGGGCTTCACCATCTCATCGATCACGTGCTGCAACTTGTCGCCCCACATGCCGGTCAGAATCACCACGATTTTCACGTTGGTGTTGTCCATGACCTCGACCACCCGCTTGGGGTCCATGTGTTCATCAATTCCGGCGGCATCGTTGACGTGATTGTGCACGTCGATGACATAGAACTTCGCCTTGGGCACCTGGTGCGCAGGCACGTGCAGCATCTGGACAGGATGGAAATCCCGCAGCAGCAGCGTCTTCTTCTGTTCCGCGTCGGCGGCCGCCTTGTAGCCGATCTGGGCGGATGCCGCTGGCGCATTCTGCGCCCGAACCATCGGGACGCATACAAGGAACGCCAGCACCCACGTGGTCTTCAAACTCATCGCAGCCTCCAGTTCCGGAGCGGTTCGCGTCTTTAGCAATAGAACGAAAGTAAAAGTAAGTAATCGTAACTATACAACAGCAGGAAGGAACGGTTCCCAAAAAAGTATTTTGCCCACCCTCGCTTAATGCCCTGTGCAAAAAAAGGCTGCCAACCGCTCCCCCAACTCTGGCATCTTGATAACAGCGACTTTATTCTTATGAAGAGGCAAAGGAAATGAGATCACGCAAAGACAAAGTTCTTATGAATATTCTGCTGGGCACGGGAGTCTACCTCCTGGATTCCTGGCGCAATCGTATGGGCGGAACCATGGAAGACTTGAGGTCAAGGGCGCAGGACACGTATGAAACTGCCGCCGACCGGGTCAG
>DATGYF010000461.1:0-4917 GCA_035298145.1 Terriglobales bacterium
TCGGGCAGCGCCCATACTCCTGGCTCGGAGCGGCCATGAGGCGCGTAATCGTCGCGCATAAAGGCGGCGAAACGTTTGTAGGCCGGAAGAATCTCATCACGGATCGCGGCCAGCACCGCCGATCGCAGCCGCTTCTGATCAGTCTCGGAAATCCCGGCGGGAAATTTCTTCACCGGCTTTGCAAAGGGGCTGGAGTCAGACTCGGTGTTGGCAATCTCCTGCGTTTGTGGCACCACTTTTTCCAGCAGGTAACGAGGCGGCATCAACCCGTCTTTCATTCCCTGCCGCATGTTGCCGGTCACTTGCTCGAGCATCCCGGGGACCTGATGCAGGCGGGAAAGATAGTCGTCGTAATCCTTCGCGGTGTTGAAAGGCGTTAACGTCACCAACTCCAGCAGCCCGAGATGCGGTCCGCCCATCTGGTTGACCGGCATCTCCCAGGGCTTGAAGCCAGCCCCTTCAATGTCCTGGCGCAGATTGCGGATCATCAACTCGCGGCTCAGCGTCTCCTGGGCAGATAATCCAGCCGCATTAATGGCCTCAAAGCGGGTGAGAAACTTGCGCCTGGCTTCCTCGTCGGATTGATAAAACTTCGGAGACCGGTCGCTCAGACGATCGTTGTAGCGGTTGTCCCCCAGCGATGTTGCGTTTTCGGGGTCGGATCGCAACTCGTACTGCCATTCCTCGTCGAACAGCGAAAGCAGATGGGCTTGCCGGCTCTTGATGTCAGCCGCCCTTTCCGCGGCCTGCGTCTTCTGGGCCGGCAAGGCGCCGGGCACTAACACCATCGCAGTCAGAACCGCAAAACCACAGATTCGCGCTCCCTCAACGTTCATTAAAGTCTCCCGATCGCAGGCGTCCGCTTCGCGATAGGAGGGCGAGACGCCCTCCCGACAGCCGGCGGAACGCCGGCGCTACGATTCTGTCAGATTGGCCAGCTGAGTCTCGATGACCAGACTTGCTCCGGCCAGCGGATATTCTATACATTAGCGCACGATTGCAGGGGCTTCGCCCGCCGACGCTGTCGAGCAGCGCCGTGCTGTGAGACGATAAAGGGCAAACCAGGGCGCGACTATTCATGAACGGCAGCAGTGTCCGCAAAATTCGGGTGATCGATTCCCATACCGGCGGTGAGCCCACACGGGTGGTAATCAGCGGCGGACCTGACCTGGGCAGCGGTCCACTGAGCGCCCGGCTCGGCCGGTTCCGCGCCCAACACGATGATTTCCGTTCCGCGGTGGTGAACGAGCCGCGGGGCTCAGACGTGATGGTCGGCGCTCTATTGTGTGAACCGGTGGACCCGGCCTGCGCCGCCGGTGTGATCTTTTTCAACAATGTGGGATATCTGGGCATGTGCGGACACGGCACCATCGGGCTGGTCGCGACGCTTTCCTATCTGGACCGCATCAAGCCGGGCGAGCATCGCATCGAAACGCCGGTGGGTACGGTAAGCGCCATCCTTCACGACGGCGGAGAAGTGACAGTGAATAATGTCCCCAGCTATCGCAGCGCGGCGAAGGTCGCAGTCGATGTCCCGGGCTTTGGACCGGTATGCGGCGACGTGGCCTGGGGCGGAAACTGGTTCTTTCTGGCCGAGGCCCAGGGCCACGAACTTGCGCTCAACTACGTCGAGCCTTTGACGAATTTTACCTGGGCAATCCGCCAGGCGCTGCGCACTCAACGGATCACAGGCGCGAACGGGGAAGAGATAGACCACATCGAACTTTTCGGTCCCGCGCAAAACCCCGGAGTCAACAGCAGGAATTTCGTCCTGTGCCCAGGCAAGGCTTATGACCGATCGCCATGCGGCACCGGAACCAGCGCCAAGCTGGCCTGCCTGTATGCCGACGGCAAGCTGCTCGAAGGCCAGGTGTGGAAACAGGAAAGCATTGTGGGCAGCGTGTTTGAAGGCAGTATTAAGGTGCGCGATGGGCAAGTACACCCCAGCATCAAGGGCGCCGCGTTCGTTAACGCTGACGCGAACCTCGTCCTCGATCCGCGCGATCCATTCTGCATGGGCATTCGGCGATGAGTGTTCAGCAATGACGGCGCTCATCTATGACGTAGTGGTGGTTGGAGCGGGCATCGTAGGCGCGGCTTGCGCGGAAGAGTGCGCCCGCCAGGGCATGCGGGTGGCAATCATCGAGCGCGATGTGATTGGAGGCGGCGCCACCGCTGCCGGCATGGGCCACATCGTCGTCATGGACGACTCCGAAGCCCAGTTTGCTCTCACCCGCTACTCGCAGCAACTCTGGCAGCAGTTGCGTCCGGAACTTCCTCCTGACGTCGAATACGAACCATGCGGAACAATTTGGGTGGCGGCCGATGAGGAAGAGATGGCCGAGGTGCGGCGCAAAGAGAAATATTACGGCCAGCGCGGAGTTCCAACCGAGGTCCTCGATCCACAAACCCTGGAGAGTCTCGAACCCAACTTGCGCAAGGGCATGGCCGGCGGCTTGCTGGTGCCCGAAGACGTCGTTTTATATCCTCCCTGCGCCGCACGCTTCTTGATCGAACGCGCCCAGGCGGCCGGCGCGGAACTCCATCTGGGCTGTGCAGTTTCACAGATCGGAAAAGGGCTGGTGCGCCTCGCCGTCGGAACTGAGTTTTCCGCGGCCGTCATCGTGAACGCAGGCGGAGCCTGGGCATCCGCACTTACTCCGGGCTTGAGCGTTAAGAAGCGCAAGGGCCATCTGGCGATCACCGATCGCTACCCGGGATTCGTCCGTCACCAACTGGTTGAGTTGGGATACTTGAAAAGCGCGCATTCCACGTCCGCCGATTCCGTGGCTTTCAATGTGCAACCCCGCAGGACCGGACAGATTCTTGTGGGCTCATCGCGCCAGTACGGAGCGGAGCACGGCGAAGTCGATACCGTCAATCTCGCTCGCATGCTGCAGCGCGCGCAGGAGTACATGCCAAAGTTGGGAGAGCTTTCCACCATCAGAGTGTGGACTGGATTTCGCGCCGCCACCCCCGACAAGCTGCCGCTGATCGGCCCCTGTCCGGGGGACCCAACATTGTTTCTCGCGACCGGCCATGAAGGACTGGGAATTACCACGTCCCTCGCTACCGCGCGGCTGCTCGTCGATCAGATTGCCGGCAGAAATCCTGCCATCCCGGTCGGGCCGTACTTGCCGTCTCGTGTTCCGGCGGAGCACGCTTATGCCTGAGACGATCACGGTCACCGTCAATGGGACTTCGATTGCTGTCCCTCCCGGCGCGACGGTCGCCGTGGCCATTGCGCTGGCCGGCGCGGCGTGCCGCAAATCTGTCAGTGGAGAAGCGCGTGGCCCGCTGTGCGGGATGGGAATTTGTTTTGAATGCCGCGCCGTCATCGACGGGCGGCTGCATTGCCGCTCCTGCCAGATAATTTGCCAGTCCGGCATGGAAGTCAGAACCGATGGGTAGCCTGACCAGAACGCAATTCGACGTGCTGGTAGTCGGTGGAGGCCCCGCGGGTCTGGCCGCGGCCGCGCGCGCGGCGGAATGCGGGCTGCAGGTGGGGCTCGTGGATGACAATCCCGCCCTCGGAGGCCAGATCTGGCGTGGCCAGGCCGGGAACACCGCATCCGAAGCCGCTCATTGGCATGCCCGGTTGCAGGCTGCCGGCACGCGCGTGCTCTGCGGGTCGCGGGTGTTTCATCAACCAGAACCCGGAATCCTGCTGGCCGAAGGGCCGGATGCCGCTCTCGAACTGAAGTACAAGAAATTAATATTGGCCACCGGAGCCAGGGAACGATTCCTCCCGTTTCCCGGCTGGACCCTTCCCAACGTCATGGGCGCCGGCGGGCTGCAAGCCCTGGTGAAATCCGGCCTCCCCATTGCGGGCAAACGGGTGGTGGTTGCGGGCAGCGGTCCGTTGCTTCTGGCGGTGGCAGCGTACCTGCGCCAGCACGGCGCCGAAATTCTCCTCATTTGTGAGCAAGCTTCATGGAGTTCCCTGGCCGGTTTTGGGTTTGCGCTTTTGCGTCAGCCCGAAAAAGTCCGCCAGGGATTCTCTTTGCGAAAACAACTTTCGGGAATTCCCTTCGCGCCCAGTTCCTGGCCAGTGTCTGCTCGAGGGCAAGCCGCCATCGAGGAAGTGGTGATCTCGCAGACTGGTAAAACTAGAACCATTGCGTGCGACTACCTGGCCTGCGGATTTCACCTGGTGCCCAATAGCGAGCTCGCAGTGCTGCTGGGATGCCGGGTGCAGGATGAACTGGTGCAGGTGGACGACTATCAGCAAACCTCGATCCCGGGAATCTTTTGTGCCGGCGAACCTACCGGGATCGGCGGCCTTGAGTTGTCGCTGGTCGAAGGCCAGATCGCGGGCTTCGCTGCGGCTGGCCGCGAGACCGCGGCCGGGCCGCTGTTCGCGGAACGCGAGAAGCTGAGAAGGTTCGCCCGGGTGCTCGACCGCACATTCACTCTGCGCGCCGAACTACGAGGCTTGCCCCTTCCCGAAACCATCGTGTGCCGGTGTGAAGATGCAACCTGCTCACAGCTGGCTCAACACACTTCGTGGCGTTCCGCCAAATTGCAGACACGCTGCGGAATGGGTCCATGCCAGGCCCGCATCTGCGGGCCCGCGGCCGGCTTCCTGTTTGGCTGGGCGCAGGACTCGATACGGCCGCCCATTTTTCCCACTCGTTTCGAAAATCTCATAACATCTAGTCCGGAAGTCGAGCACGGTGCAATCACAGGAGGCCGCGAATGATCTGGAAAGGCGTAATGCCGGCGATTACGACTTGTTTCGATGAGGCTCTGCAGATCGACCATGGTTTCCTGGCGGAACATTGCCGGTGGCTGTTGGACAATGGCTGCAGCGGAGTCGTGGTTCTGGGCTCTTTGGGAGAAGGCGCAACTCTCTCGTTCGAGGAAAGAGTCGCAATCGTGCGGACAGCGGTTAGAGCCGCACACGGCCGCGGTCCG
>DATGYF010000462.1:0-15751 GCA_035298145.1 Terriglobales bacterium
GATGTTGCAGATGCGCACGTCGATCTCGCTGCTGCCAACTTGTTTACCGGCCAGTTGGACGAAGCACTCAAAGAAATCAGCCAGGCTCTTGCCGCCGATCCGCGCAACGCCACGGCCTGGAACATTCAGGGCCAGGCGCAGCTCAAGAAAAAGGACTACCGCGCCGCGGTGGAGTCTTTCCAGAAGTCCCTCGAGATTCGTCCCGACCGCGAAACCAGCTACAGTCTCGCCAGTTGTTTGCTGCGATTGAAAGAGAAGGAAAAGGCCGCGGCCATTTTTCAGCAGATGACGGTGGAGTCCGGTGATCGCAGCGGCCTCCATCTCTTGTTCGGCGACGCTTATCGAAATGCCACCCTGTACGACGACGCTGTCCGGGAGTTTCAGCGTGCGCTCTCACTAGATCCCAAAGTTCCAAACGGCCACTACTTTCTCGGGCTGACCTACTTGATGCAGAACGAATGGGTGCTCACGCCGGAGGCCCGCCGTCAATTTCTCGAGCAACTGCGAGTTGACCCGAGAAATTATTTTGCGAACTATCTCCTGGGCTATATGGCGTTCAGTTCGAACCAGCCGCAGGAGGCGGATCGCTATCTGGGGGAGGCGGCGAGATTGAATCCGTCTTCATCGCAAGCCTGGCTGTACCTGGGACTGAATGCCTACCGCCGCAAGGAAAATCAGCGCGCGGAGCGGCTTTTCCGGAAGGCAATTGCACTCGCCGAACGCAGCGGCGCAGACGCTCACAACGATATCCGGAGGGCCTACACCAGTCTTGGCCGGATCCTCATTGCTTCCGGAAGAGCAGCGGAAGGGGAACGATACTTCGAAAAGGCGCGCGCCATTCAGCAAAACATCATCGCCGGCAACCAGGAAGAGGGTGGCATGGGTGATTCGGGTGGATCCGGAGTTTCTTCAGCCGATGTCACCAGCCTTTCGCAAAACGAGCCGCCGGTTCCTCTGGGGGGGGCGGGCAAGGATGCGGCCACGCCGTTAGGCGGCAATGCGCTTTCGCACGCCAAGCTGACGCAGGGCCAGAAAAGACAGGCAGCGGCCCAGGAAGAATTCTTGCGTTCTGTTCTGGGCGGCGCCTTCAGTGATCTGGCCACGGTCGAAGCCATGCAGGAGCAGTATGCCGTAGCTCTCGGACACTACCAGGAAGCGGAGGGATGGGACCCGAAAGTGCCCAACCTGATGCGCAATCTCGGGTTCACGGCCTATCGCGCCGGGAACCAGCCGGAAGCCATCCGGGCATTGCGAAAGGCTCTGGCACTTGCCCCGGGTGATGATGCGGTTCGCGCGGCTCTGCGAGAATTGGGGACTACCGTCCCCGCGCAGGCTCCGCAAAACAAGAAAGACAGAAAGCCATGAACTTGAGCGCGACGGACAGCAATTGAATCCGCAACCATTACTTTGCCTTCGCGTCCTGCTCCTCGGCGCAGCGCTGCTGCTGGCAGCGATGGCTTTGAGTCAGGAGCAGCATCCGGCCGCGCCGCCTCCTCCTCCGAACGCCAGGAAGGTGCAGTGCAAAGGACGTCCCGTACCGCAACTGGAGGACGTCACTGAGAAGGCAGGTATCCGTTTCCGCCACATCGCCAATCCGCTGAGCACATACATTGTCGAGTCGATGAGCGGCGGCGTCATTCTGTGGGATTACGATCGCGATGGCTGGCTGGACATCTATTTCACGAACGCGCCTACCATCGAGATGGCCCTGCGCAAGGAAGCGGCTCGCGGAGCGCTCTACCATAACAACCATGACGGCACATTTAGCGATGCGACGGAGAAGTCAGGCCTGGCGGCGCCTTGCTTCGCCATGGGCGGCGCAGTGGCCGATTACAACAACGACGGCTGGCCAGATCTGTACCTGACGTGTCTCGGCGGAAATGTTCTGTTTCGCAATAATGGGGATGGCACGTTCACGGATGTGACCGCGAAAGCCGGTGTTGCGGACGGTCGCATGTCGGTTGGTGCGGCTTTCGGAGATTACGACCGTGACGGATTCGTTGACCTGATGGTGGCCAACTATGTGGACTTCCAACTCGACCATCTGCCCCCGTTTGGCGGCAAGTCACTCTGCAAATATCGCGGTGTCGATGTCTATTGCGGACCGCGCGGATTGAAGGGCGCAGGCGATTCGCTGTTCCGCAACAACGGTGATGGCACGTTTACCGACGTTTCCAGGGCCGCCGGCGTGGATGACCCGCACGGTTACTACGGTCTGGGTGTGGTTTGGGCCGACTTCAACAACACCGGCTGGCCTGACCTCTACGTGGCCAACGACACGCTGCCTAACTTTCTTTACCGCAACGACGGCAAAGGCAAGTTCACCGAGATTGGCCTCGAATCCGGCACCGCGTTGAGCGAGACGGGCTCTGAGCAAGCCTCCATGGGAGTTGCCCTCGGCGACTACCTGCACAATGGGCGTCCTTCCATCTACGTGACAAATTTCGGCGACGACTATAGCGACCTGTATCGCAACGACGGGAACTGGATGTTTACGGATGTCTCTTATGCGTCAGGCGTAGCCTTGCCCTCCTTTCCTCTTGTGAAGTGGGGCGATGCATTCGTCGATCTCGACAACGATGGCTGGCTGGATCTGGTGGCGGTGAATGGTCATGTCTATCCGCAAATGGAAAAGGTGCCTGCCAGCGGTGGTTACGCGCAGACCAAGCTGCTCCACATGAACCAGAAAGATGGCACTTTCTGTGACGCCGGCAATCTGGCCGGACCGGCTCTGGAAGAGAGACGCGTGTCCCGCGGCCTGGCGGTCGGGGACCTGTTCAACGACGGCAATGTGGACATCGTAGTCGAGGATCTCGATAGCGCGCCGATGATCCTGCAGAACCACGGTGTTTCCGGCCGCCACTGGGTAAGTCTGGAATTGGCGGGTACCAGGAGCAATCGCATGGCAATCGGGGCGCGCGTTCAGATCGTGGCCGGAGGGATGACGCAGACCGACGAGGTTCGCAGTGGCGGTAGTTACATCTCCCAGAGCGATTTCCGTTTGCACTTTGGGCTAGGGTCGGCGGAGAAGATTGAGTCGCTGGAGGTCCGCTGGCCTTCGGGGAAAGTTGAGACGTTCAAGGACCTCGCAGCCGATCGCTTCTATGCCCTGCTGGAAGGGGAAGGGGTTGTTCCAGCCGAGCGGATTCGGCCGGTTTCCCCACACACCGCGCTGCGATGGGTCCACGGTTCAGGAACTGCATCGCAAGTCACCTCTATGATACTGCCAAGCACGAAACCCACCCGTGAGATGCGACCCGCGATCCCCCAGCGATGACAGCTATTAGACGTTCAAGGCTATTCCAGGCAATTGTGAAAAAGTCCAGCCGCTTTCCCCGTTCGGCAACAGTCTTTCGACTCGCGGAAATACGGGCAAATACGGATCTCCCCCGCATTATCCGTCCCGCATTATCTAACGTTGTTGTCGATTGATAGAAGCAAGTCGCGGTTAACCCGGCACGCGTTGTCGCTCACATCCGCAATCTACGGCCGATGGCGAATTTCGCAACGGCATTGTTGGCTCGGGAGATAATTTCTTCACAGCTTCCTGTCCCCGTTATCGGAGGTTAGATCATGCATTCATTGCTGCGGGTTTGCGGACAATCCTGCCACCTATGAAAACGACATCATCTAGGCCTATACTGTCCCGCATCCAGCAGCAGATTTGGGGTGCTTTCCCGCAGAAAGTGAGGAAGTATGGGTCGATGGTCAGCCGGTATTTTCGTCGCTATCGCTGCATTCGGCATATTCCTATCTGCGCAGAGCGGCATTAATGCGGAGCAGGAAATCCGAGACACATTACAGGTGTTCTACGATGGATGGAATGCCCATGATATAGACAAGATCGTTTCGATTTATGCGGACGACATCGATCACATTAACGTGTTTGGAGTCTGGCATAAGGGTAAGACAGAGATTCGGGATGACGTCGCAAAGCTGCATGCAGCCGGGCTGGGTGGCCATAAGGACTTCACAATCGAAAAGATCCGGATGATGAAGCCAGATATTGCCGTGGTCCAGGTTAAGGCAATCAGCAAATTCTGCAACCTCGGCACGTACGTGATGTCGAAACAGAGCGGGAAGTGGCTGGTTGTGAGTTTCACCAATGTTAATTGTGACCAGCCAAACGTTCCGAAGTATTAAAGGCTCCGGGGAAATACGGGGACAGTTCCTCGGGCCACGTGTGGCAGGGCCGGTTCTATTCCTGCCCGCTCGACCAATCGCATCTCTGGACCGCGCTGCGTTATGCCGAGTTGAACCCGGTGCGCCTCGGCATGGTGGAGGCCGCCGAGAGGTGGCCCTGGTCCAGCGCCGCGATCCATTGTGGCGCCCCCGCTCCCGAGGCGCTGTTGGCAATGAATCGCTGGCGAGCCCGTTGGACGGCAGCTCAGTGGCGGGAATATCTTGCCGAAGGATCTACCCATACCGGACGACTATTGCAGCAGATAGATGCGAAACAGGTTGGCCTTCACCGAACGGCGCGTACTGACGAAGTATGTCGAGGACATGCCCGTGGGTACGTCGGCTTGATCGATCAAACGGGAGCCGGGAATCCGCTGGAAGTCCGCTTCGCTAGCGAAGCCCTTGGTAAAGGTTGGAGGTGCGGTCCCGGACTTGATGGGAATCACGGCCGTCTTGAGTGAGCCAAAGGGAAACTGGCGGAGAGATACGTACACCCATTTCCCGTCCAGACTCCATGAGACCAGGGGGGCCGACGAGCGTGCGGTGCCGAATCCGACGCTGCAGTTGTCACAAACGGTGATGGGCGCACCACCCTCGAGCGGCACCGCCATAATTATCGAGTTCCTATCGCCATGCCCATTCGGCGGGGTTGCGCCCACGACAACCCAGCGCGCGTCGGGCGACACGCTTTGCAACTGCATGATGGGAAGGTCCGAGACCACGTCAGGTCCGCTGCCATCTTCGCTGATCCTCATGATCTTCGATGGAATTTGAGTGCCCTGATACAAGATCTGTCCCGGCGTGCCGAAAAAAGCACGATCTTCGCCTCCGAAGGTAAGTTGCCGCGGCGCCTGTGTGCGGTCAAGCCAGCCGATCCAGATTCCCGACCGGGCCTGACCCTGTTCCGTCGCGAACACGATCTTCTTCCCATCCCGTGATATGGAGAAATGAGTGAGCACTAAACCCCGAAAGAGACGCTCCGCGGCTCCGGTGGCGACGTCGGAAACCCATAGTTCACCGCTGAAGTACGAATGCGCATTTCTGGTTCGTTGCAGGTAGTAAACTTTCTTGCCATCCGGTGACAGTGTTGGTAAGAACGAATAACCCTCGGAAGTAATCTGCTTTTCCCCTGTCTTGTCGCCGTGAAGCCAGATCACGGATTGTTGCGTGCCTGAAGTAGTGATGAACGATTTGCCATCCGGCATCATCGCCAGGCCTTCTTCCTCGCTGGCTCCAGAGGGGGTCAGCTGCTGAGGAGTGCCGTCAGGAAAACGTTGGCGCCATACGTGAAAACCGTCTGTCCGGGTGTCCACAGTGAAGTACATCCATTTCCCGTCAGGAGACCACTGGGCCCACGTGCAAGAACCCTCGGGTCCGACTGGCCGTCCACCAGAGGAGCCGTCGAATGGAACCACCCGGCATCGTCTCCACCACTCGCCATCCATCTCCGCCAGCAAAACGTTTTTCCCATCTGGCGACAGTGCAGACCGGTGCACCATTCCCTGCAAGGGGTCGGCGGGAACGTAAATGTCGCGCTCTTCGGTCCTGTTGGGATTTGAGGTGACCAGCTTCATGTGTATTCCGGTAGTGATCGCCGAGAACAGTACACGGCCGCTGTCAATCCAGCCCAGGCCGGTGGCGTTTGCCATGAACAGTTTCGGCTCCTGCGCGCCCAACAACGGCAGCTCGTAGGTGTTCCAGACAAACTGACCTTCCAGTTGGGTAAAGAACAAACGGCTGCCGTCCTGCGAAAAATTAATGGTCTGTTTCCGGAAGGGGGTCTTTGTGAGTTGAAAGGGTTCGCCATCCGGCAAGGACCTGAACCAAATCTGGCCTGAATTCGCAGAACTTCCAAAACTGCCAGGGCCGCGAAGGAACGCCACCAGCCTGCCGTCGCGCGACAGCGCGGGAATTTCGGCTGCATCATTAAAGTTGGTGAGTTGCTCCCAGCGCAATGCAGGCGTTGTATTCTCGCTGCGGGTGAAACGCGGCCACAACCACCAGGTTGTGGCGATCAATGCGAAAACCCCGGCGACGGCCATCGCAGGCATCAGCCACCGTTGCGGCGGCTTCGGCAGTGTTGCGGGGGTCGTCCCAGAGGCCGACGTCACTTCGAGACGTCGCATGTCGGTTGCCAGTTCCTTTGCCGACTGGTATCGAAGATCCGGGTCTTTTTCCAGGCATTTCAACACGATGCGCTCAAATTCGGATGAGAGCTTTGGAGCTAATGGTCTGAGGGTTGGTGGCACCTGATGCAGAATTGCGTTCGTCAGCTTTGGAACTAGCGAATCCGTGAAGGGCAGGCGCTGTGTCGCGAGCTCGAACAACGTTACTCCGGTTGAGTAAATGTCGCTGCGTTGATCAACTTCTTCTCCCAGCAGCTGTTCGGGCGACATGTACGGCAGGGTGCCAGCGACGCCGGTGGGCGCATCTGCCATCGTCAGGGTCGTGCTCAGTGTTAACACTGCCTCGTGGGAGAGTGTTGCCAAACCAAAATCGAGTATTTTCAGCCGGCCGTCAGAGGTGACCCGCAGATTCGCAGGTTTCAGATCGCGGTGCAAGACACCTGCTGCATGCGCTGCCGCCAGGCCTTGCGCCAGTTGATAGCCGAGATGGATTAGCTCGTTCTCCGGCAGCGCACCTGATCGCAAGCGCGCGTCCAGCGACACACCGGGCACCAGTTCGCTAATCAGGAAATCGTGCCCTTCGAAGGTTTCGAAGTCGTGAATGGTCTGAATGGATGGGTGATTCAGCCGTGAGAGGATGCGGGCTTCGTTACGGAACCTCTTGCGTGCCGCTTCGTCATTCAGCGCACCAGGAATCAGTACCTTGATGGCAAGATCACGCTCGAGCTTTTCGTCGTAGGCTCGGTAAACGACACCCATGCCGCCGGCACCGATTTGCTCTTCGATGCGATAGCGCCCGAACTTCTGGCCAACGTGCGGCATCCGCGACACCCGTGGGCGAGATCGTAGCACGTCAACCGACTAAGCACCCGTGAGACCGGTTGGGGACGGGTGGCCAAGTCGTTGTACGCTGAAAACTGTGCGACTCGGCAATCGTTTTTGCAGGTCGTGCAAAAGACGGGCGGGCCTCCCAGGCTTTTGACTTCGCCGGCGCCATAAACACAGCGGGTGCCCGTCCTTTGCTCACTTCGCAAAGGGCGGGAACCTGGCAGCCGCGTTCCCTTTGCTGGGTGGAATACTACCTAATACTCTGATATAAACAGGTGCCTAAAAGACCAGTAACTCCGAGCCTTGCCGTAGATGGGAGCTTAGAGTGACGATACGCTGCCGGGCCATGCGGCCCAAGGACGTGGCTGGGGCTGCTGCAATTCTGGCCAGCCATCCTGTGATTGCAGCGCGCTACCAGAACTCGATCGATCAACTCCACTCTGCTTGGCTGCAACTGTTGGGATGCGAAGCGTTTGGCGGCATCGTATTTGAAGAATTCGAAGGAGACACGCCACGTCTGTTTGCGGCAGCGGCAAGTGTCTTCACCACTCACAAGTTTGTTCAGGAGTTGAAAGCGCCGCCGTTTTTCTGGATCGGTCCTGAGTTAGCCAGGCGTGTTACTTATGGTGAGTCTCCTTTGCTCTCCGACAGAGAAGTCGCGGCCGCGAATGCGGATGGGGGACTCAACCTGGTCTTGTGGCAACTTTGCATCGACGCCAAAGATACCCGGCGCGATGAAGTCCGCACCCAGGTTTCAGCAGCATTTTTCGATATGCACCGCGGCTTTCGTCTGAAGGAATTTATTGGACTGCAAGCTACTGTCCTGGAAGAGCCGGGATGGACAATGGATGGAGGGGCGTTTTTTCTTAGCCCCACGGATGGATCGTATATAAACACGTTCGACATGTCCCCCGACAAAGTTCTCGCCACTCCTCACGTATTCGGGCTGACACGCGAGTTAGCCCATGGTCGGATGAGTTGGATCAGTTCTCTTTTTCACTACGATCCCCCTCAAATCGGCTTCTCTCGAAGCGAACAAAAGCTCCTATCAGCTGCATTGCGAGGGGGGACTGACGAGGAATTGTCCGATGAACTCGTTATCTCTCTCTCAGCAGTGAAGAAGGCCTGGTCTTCTGTTTATGACCGGGCAGCGGAGCATCTGCCCGACTCTATCCTTGCCGTCGAGACAGAAGAAGAACGCCGCAACGGCGACCGTGGCAAGCAGAAAAAACAACGGTTGCTTGCCTATCTACGCGAGCATCCCGAAGAGCTTCGCCCTTGTGCGCGGAGAACCCGCGAGGAGTCGCCTGCCACATCAGTCTAGTGGACGGGTCGCGCACTCAAACCGGGCCTGTTAGCCGTTTTCCAACAGCTTTAACGAGTACGGCCTCAGTTCTTCTGGATGTTCGCGGAGGAACACGAGCAGTTTTTGCTTCTTCTCCTTGCCACGATCACCGTCAACGCTTTCATCGAGTTCGATTCTTAGATCGAACGGCTTGCGGGACTGGACACGGAGATAAATGGAAGCCCACATTTTCTTCACCGCGGACAAGGAGACGCCGAGTAGATGGGCTAACTCTCCATCCGTTCCACCTTGCAGGGCGGCGGAGAGCAGGCGCTGCTCGCTGGGCGTGAATCCGATCACCGGCTTGCGATATGCGAAGAAAAGGTTGGCCCAGCTACCAGGCTGCTTCGCCGCCATCGCTTTCGTGGCCTCTAGTATGTGAGGCTGTAGGAACACCGACTCAGCTGACTCCTGGACGCTCGGGGAGTGAACTGAAGGCGTGTTCCGCAAGCACCATCCTCCGCTATTCACTCCCATCGCAATTTCAATTGGATGGGTCGCTTGCGTCTGAATCCGGTTCATGTTGAAGCCTCGATATGCGTCGAAAAAAACAACCTGACTCCCCTGAAAAAGCTCCGGAAGATTTTCGAAACCGGCGCGCGGACCGGTTGGCCAGACCAGGATGTTCAGGCCTTGGGTTGAGTTGGCACGACGTACTTCGGCGTCGGTCAATACAGGAACTGGGCCGTGAACGCAGCGATTCAGCAGTTCAGGCCCGATCCATTTGAGTGGTGGTGTAGCCAGCTCCGTTGCAAAGTCTTCGGACACGAAACTGGCGATTTGCGCGCCGATTATTCGGGCCCTGCCTGAACCTCTCTCTTCGCTGACGATGCTGAAAAGCGCATCTGAGCCTAGAAAGCGACGCCACACTGTTCCAAAATGCTCGATGGCAGGCCCGTATCTCGGTCGCAGAACCGGATGGTCCGCGATGAACTGTACGCAGGTTGCGATGTCATCGGGGCGCGCGAGGCGATAGCGAATCATGCAGTGCCTGGGACGCAAAGGTGGTCTTTTAGGCCACTTGTTTATACCACTCAAAGGAGTATTGTCCACTGCAAATGGAGTGTTGCATTCCCCGCGCTCTCCACTTGTAGGGGCGACCATAAATCAGTCTCTCTGCGGCAGCACGATAAACGAAGCACGACGGTCTAACGTCGGCGAAAAGATGACTGCGAGTTCACCACTCGCTGTCTTTAACCAGGCTTCCTTCGTGTTGAAACGGCCCGAACGACCTACTCCCGATTTAGGAGAGATTTATGCGATCCTCCTGGTTATGTCTTGCGGTGAGTCTGTCCCTGGCGATGCTCGTCGGCTGCGGCGGCGGTAGCTCGATGGATGGAGGGAACGGGGGCACAGGCCAAACCCTTCCACCACCGACCAGCTTTGCGGAAAGCTGGCATTTCTCACCCTCTGCGGGTTCGCCAAGTATCGAAGGCGCTCTCACTCTGTCGTCTAGTTCGGTCGTGGGGGTGGCACACTTCCAATCCTTCAGCACTTCGAGCCCGTGCCCCACGTTCTTCGACGATCTCCCTCTTTCCGGGACCATCGATGCTCAGGGCAACCTATCGGTCAAGTCATCTTCGGCGTCTGGCCGGGTGCTTTTCCTGAGCGGTGTGCTCGCACCCGACCGGGAATCTCTGTCGAGTGGAAGTTATCATTTCACCGGAGGGTGTGCGGCAGCAGATACCGGCACAGTGACCGGAGTGAAGGTCAAACCCCTGACCGGACTCTATACCGGGACCATGCAAGGGGCCGGGAATACACTTGGCATTTCTACCCAGCTTACCCAGTCCACCAGAGCAGATAGCCACGGTTTTTTTGTGTTAACCGGCACATTTACCGTGGCGAATAGCTGTGCTGAGACCTTCACGCTAAATGGAGCCGGGGTGGTCGGTAACGTGGTTCATTTGTATTCAAACTCAGGCACTGGTCTGGAAGGTCTGACCGGAGTGATGGATCCGGAGGCACAGCAGATTGAACTCGATGATTACCTCTATATGGGCGATTGCATTGCGGGCGCTCACGGCCTGGTCACGCGACAGTAAGGAAGGCGACTTGTAAGACGCATCGTTGATCCGGGCCATTGGAGACTAATTGCAATACGCACCACGCTCACTGAAGTGAGAGAGGAGAACATTATGAAGCACAAGACAGGTTTTTCTGTGTTCTTTCTGTTGGCAGCCATGGGGGTGGCAACCCAGTACGCTCAGGCAGCAAATCTGAGCGTTAATTGCGACAAACACGACTCCATTCGAGAGGCCTTGCACCTGCTCGCGACTGTCAATCCGCAAGGGCCGAACACCATAACTGTTTCGGGCAGTTGCAAGGGAAACTTCGTGATTCAAGGTATGGATCGACTGCTGCTGATCACCAGGAAGGGCGCTTCGATCACAGATCGCTCCAACGGAAGCTTGGCGGTTCTTGATATCGAGGACTCGCGCAGCGTGACCGTGCAGGGATTCACCATCAACGGCGGGGGCGTGAATTGTGGCTCCGCAAGTGTCTGCTACCTGACTGGCAATACGATCCAGGATGGTGCGGGAACTGGGGTAGGCGTAGGTCATGGTTCCCATGCCTTTCTGGAAAGCAATGTGATTCAGAACAATGGGGGCAGCGGTTCCATGGTCAGCGGCGCTTCGCAAGTGTTCAGCAGCAATGACGTCTTCCAGGGCAATGCGGCTCAAGGGGTTAACCTGGCCGGCTCTTATTTCGAAGCTTCCAATTCCAGCTTTCTCAACAACGGAGTTGGCATACGGGCGGGCGCGGGCACGGTGCTACTCCTGGGCGGTACGATCAGTGGCAGTGGCGGGGATGGCATGACTCTGCTCGGCAGTTCCACAGCAGTATTTCGGGGTCCAACAATTACAGGCAACGCCGGCAACGGGGTCCACCTGGAAGACGGCTCTTTCGCGGGCTTCGTGGCGGCCAGTATAACGGGTAATTTGAGTGGTACAGACGTGGATTGCGCTCCGCAATTTCCGATCACTCGCTTTGTCGAACGAACCGGCGGTATTACAAACTGCGTCGAGCCTGTCAGCAATGCGAGGCTAAAAGCCGTGGAATAATAATATTGTCGGCCTCGCACGAGATCAGCCGCCCCGTATCCGGGCGGCCTTTCTTTTGCCTCACGCGGGGCACGGGCAAAACCCCTGAGGTTCCTCCGGGCTATTATTCTTGAACCGTGACAGCAATACCGAACCCACAGACAAAGGCCACGCTCGGGATGCGCTTCCTCCGATCGTATATTGGATGGCTTGTCATCGGGCTGGTGCTTCTCTGGTCGCCGGCCGCGTTGATCCTTGTGGCCGCCCGGTGGATCGACCCACCGACCACCGCGGTGCACATGCAACGCCGCGTACAAGCCTGGATTCACCACACGCCGTATCACGAACGGTACAAGTTCATCCCGCTTAGCCAAATCTCGCCCGATCTCCAGCACGCTGTAATCGCGGCAGAAGACGCGCACTTCTACCAGCACCACGGATTCGACTGGCATGAGATCCAAATCGCTGCCCAGGACGATCTGGAAGGCGATCGCACTCGCGGAGCGTCCACCATCACGCAGCAACTTGTGAAAAACCTGTTCTTCGGAACCGGCCGTTCCATCCTCCGCAAAGGTGCAGAGGTCACGCTGGTGCCCGTGGCCGAATTCGTCCTCGGCAAACGACGCATTCTGGAGATATACCTCAACGTGGTCGAATGGGGTCCTGGTATCTATGGTGCAGAGTCGGCGTGTCGTTACTACGACGAAACCTCAGCCCGGAATATCGGCCTGCAAGAGGCGGCGCGGCTGGCTGCAATCCTGCCGGCTCCACTGAAGCGACGACCCGAGCGCATGAATAATTACAGTGCGATTATTCTCAGGCGGATGCGCCAAATGGGTTGGTAGCGGCGGACATTTTACCAATGCAGCGGCTTTTATCACTCATTGCGGCGAATGCGAGTCGGATAGCCGCGGCTTCGGAAGTCACCATCTCCACAATAATGCTTGGGGCAGGAACGGACGCAGCCAGATGGTATAAGCTAGAAACTCTGGTCCAGCGAATGGTCTTCGTCCTCGACAACTACGATTCATTCACCTACAACCTGGTCCAGTATCTGGGTGAGCTGGGGGCGGAGGTCGAAGTGCGGCGCAATGACCAGGTGACGCCCGCGGAGGTGGAGGCCATGCATCCGGAACGGATCGTGCTTTCACCCGGCCCGTGCACGCCCCAGGAAGCCGGTATCACCATTCCGCTAATCCGACATTTTGCGGGTAAAGTGCCGATGCTCGGGGTTTGTCTGGGGCATCAGGCCATCGGTGCGGCGTTTGGCGGACAAGTTGTGCGCGCGCCTCACCTGATGCATGGCAAGACCAGCCCGGTGCAGCACGACGGCAAGACCATCTTCGGCGGGCTGACGTCCCCCATGACGGCGACGCGTTACCACTCCTTGATTGTCGAAGAGAAAACCCTCCCAGCTGATCTGGAAGTAAGTGCCTACACCACCGAGCGCGATGGGACACGCACCATCATGGGTTTGCGGCATCGCAAGTTCGCGGTAGAAGGGGTGCAGTTTCATCCCGAGAGCGTGCTGACCGATGAAGGGAAGAAGTTAGTAGAGAATTTTCTGGGAATCTAGTGTTGCCGCCGCGCGGTTCTGGAAGGTTGGCATCTGGGACGTCCGCTGGTACAGTCCAGTTCCGCCGGTAAGTCAATGCGCAGGATGATCAAGCCCGGCTTTCTTGGGACTTCCCAACCACATTTTCACATCAGCGCCGTATTCAACCACGGTGTCGGCAGCGGCCATGTCTGCACCTCGGCCGAAGGTTGATCGAATGCCCCGCTCCGAAGTCGTACTTTTCGGAGTCAAGAATTGGCGTTGTACAGGGCTGCTGGTGGTTTTCCTGGGCGCCTGGGCCAGGAAATTGACAGGTTTTTGGTGCCGGATGACGACATCTTCGGCAACGATGTCTCCCTCGTCGCCATCAGGCCGAGGGAGTGGCTTTCGCGCCACGACAGGCTGCTGAGCCATTGCCAGAAAACTTTCCTGCGGCCTCGCGGACTCGGGGGTGTTTTCCTGTTCGGGCTTACCCGTGGTAATTGACGTACGGCCGGGACGAGCTTGAAGGCGATGGATCGACGCGCCCACCATCATGCAGAATATGGCAGCTATTGCGAGGGCTTCGACCACCCTCCGTGATGCCGACCAGAGATTCGGCGGGGACGGTAGCTGGGGTTCTCGAATCATCACAGAAGGGGTTCTTCTCTGGACGATGGCCCCGTCCGCGAAGGTCGCGCCACTCGCTTCAATGGGCGAGAGCCGACGGGCAGCGTTGGTCTGCAAGATGTAGGCGGCAGCCAGAAGGCGCTGAAACCCTTCCGCGCTCAAAACCGGCTTGTCTTGAGCTTTCCTGGCTTCTTGATCCACGTCCTGACCCCGTGCTGCCTGTACTTAAGCAGCTAATATAGGACTGCGAACCAGCCCTGCGCAATCGGGTAAAGTCCTCAATACTGTTCGGCAAACAAGCGCTGGCTATCCGAGCAAACCCGAGCCAGAGGATTACATTTTTCTATAACTGAAACTGTTCAATTTTGACCACATTTCGCGATGGTCCCTGGACTGTCAGGCCATCCCAGAGGCTCGGCCTGGGGGACCTCCCTTGCAGTTCCTGCGGACAATGCCGGACCATTGTCGCGGGCCTCGTATCGCCCGCCGCAAAGCGTCGTCATTCCAGTAAAGATGGTTTTGTTGTCACTGCGGGAGCGCAGAAGAAAGTGCGGGCAACTCCAATAGCGGACGGGAATCCAAGTTAACTTGATCGCTCCAATCTTCGAGGTGCTTATCTATGAAGGATGTTTATGAAGTTCTGAGGCAGAAAGAACTTGAGGTGTCGCGGCTGCAAACCGAAGTTGAGGCCTTGCGTGTCGCTGCCCCTCTGTTGACGGACGCCGAGGCCCACGATTACGACCAGCCGGCAATGCAGCGTGCGGCAAATGACACTCCGCAACCCGATCACAGTGGGTGGCAAGACAGAGCCAAAAAGCGTTGACGGCCAGGTCATCCAAATTCTCTCGCTACCAGTTTCATCTTGCTCTGTGAATATCCCTTGCCCGATCGAGCATGCATGGAGTGGACGTGACGCTGGTAGGCCGTGCAGCATTCAAGCGGCCCTTCTCTAGGCTCATCGCCTTACGCACCACGGAAGGCCAGCGCCAGCAGCCACACGTTCAGGACCGCGATCAGAATTGCGGTGATCCAGGCGAGGGCCTTCATCCAGGGAGCATTGGTAAACTCACCCATTTTCCGCCGGTCGCTGGTGAACATCACCAGGGGAAACACCGCGAAACTCAGCTGCATGCTCAGAATCACCTGGCTGAATACCAGCAGCTTGGCCGTTCCGCCGGTTCCCCAGAACGCAGTGACGATGACGGCCGGGACGATGGCGACGCAGCGCGTGATCAGGCGGCGCAGCCAGGGACGCAGGCGAATGTTCAGGAAGCCTTCCATGACCACCTGCCCGGCCAGCGTGCCTGTCAGGGTGGAGTTCTGGCCGGAGGCCAGCAGGGCCAGCGCGAACATGGTGCTGGCTCCAGTCACTCCGAGAAGGGGCGTCAATAATTTGTGAGCGTCGTTGATCTCGGCCACGTCGTTGTAGCCGTGGCTGTAGAACGTGGCGGCGGATACGATGAGGATGGCTGCATTCACCAGCAGCGCGAAAGTAAGTGCGATGGTGGAATCGATAGTGCCGAAGCGGATAGCTTCGCGCTTGCCTTCAGGAGTGCGCTCAAAATTCCGGGTCTGCACCAGCGCCGAGTGCAGATATAGGTTGTGCGGCATCACCGTGGCCCCCAGGATGCCGATCGCGATATACAGCATGCCCGGGTCGCGAATAATTTGCGCCGAAGGAATGAAAAACCCCTGCGCGATACCCAGCAGGCTCGGCTTGGAGAACAGAATCTCCAGTCCGAAACAGACTCCGATGACCCCGATCAGCGAGATGACCAGGGCTTCCACCAGGCGGAAGCCTTTCTGCTGCAGGAACAGAATCAGCAGAACGTCCAGAGAGGTCAGACACACGCCCCAGATCAAGGGAATATGAAACAGCAGGTTGAGCGCAATGGCCGAACCGATAACTTCGGCCAGGTCGCAGGCGGCAATGGCGATCTCCGCGCCGATCCAGAATATGAATGAGACCGGCCGGCTGAAATGGTCGCGGCAGGCGGCGGCCAAATCGCGTCCCGTCACCACTCCCAGTTTGATAGCCAGGGTCTGCAGCAGAATGGCCATC
>DATGYF010000463.1:0-6370 GCA_035298145.1 Terriglobales bacterium
CCAGCGCGGGTGAAGTGACAAAAACCAGCCAGATTGTCGAAGAAATATGGCTTTGTCACCTTTTCTTATGCCATGCATCTCACACCAGGATTGCACTGGCTAACGCCTCAACGGACGGTAAACCAGGCCTGACAACTTATGAGCGCAGCGGCTTCGGTAACGCGCGGTTGCTTGGCTCCATCCCTTTTATCCGCGAACCTTCAGGGAGAGCTAGGCACTGGCTCACTCAATCTTCGGCAGGGGCCATACTGCTTGCGCCTGGCATCGTCCGCGGCTGACCGCATGGACGCTTTCCGCTTGCGATTTCTGGTCTTCAATCTGGAGTTAAACGAAGGACTCGTTGCCGCCTACACTACCGGCCACGACATCGATGAGTTTGACGCCGTCTGTGACCACCTTATCGTGGAACACGCTCCTACCGGAAAGATCGTCGGGACCTATCGGCTGCAGACCGGCGCGATGGCGTCCAAAAATGCAGGCTTCTACAGCGAACGTGAATTCGATTTCTCACCCTACAAGAGGCTGGGTAACGCCCTGATCGAATTGGGCCGCGCTTGTGTGCACCGCGATCATCGATCGACGGATGTCCTCTACCTGCTGTGGCGCGGAATCGCTCGGTATGCTATCGGCCACGGGGGCCGGTTTCTGATCGGTTGTTCTTCTTTGACCTCGCAGGACCCAACTCACGGTACAGCCGTCTATGGGGCCATGCAGGAGCACCTGGTGGACCCCCAACTGCGAACCACACCGCGGCCCGCCTTTGCCATGCCTCTGATATCCCCGGAAGGCGCGAGCGATAGGATGCCGAAACTATTGCGTGCCTACCTGGCGGTGGGAGCGAAGATTTGCGGACCGCCTGCCATCGATCGGGAATTTAAGACGATCGACTTTCTTACCCTTATGGATCTCGAAACTTTGCACCCACGGGTGTACGCGCGTTTTATGAAGATTTGACGATTCAGCAGATTCCGTCGGTCTTACGATCTGCGTTCCTGTTCGGATACAAGCCGGCCACTGCTGCTCTGTCTCAAACACGTGAGTGAAGCAGTTGCTGGCCGTGAAAGGTGGTTTTCCCCGGTGTCAGACATTTGCATCAGGCTCGCCCAGCTATCGGACCGCGACCAACTGGTGCGTATGCGCCAGGCCCTGTGGCCCAAGTCTTCCGCCGAAGAACACGCCCGGGAACTTACACAAATTCTCGAAGGCAAGGCTCCTGTAACGATGCCGCTCATCACCTTGGTCGCCGAGACCAGCGACCGAATTCTGGCTGGTTTCCTGGAAATCGACTTGCGTTCACACGCGGACGGCTGCGATCCATCCCGGCCGGTGGGCTACGTCGAGGGTTGGTACGTCCTTGAGAATCATCGACACAGGGGGATAGGCAGGAAGCTCTTGGCTGCGGCGGAAGACTGGGCCCGCAACCAGGGGTGCGTTGAGATGGCGTCGGACACCTGGATCGACAATGAACTGTCCCAACGCGTCCATCAGGCCCTGGGGTACGAGGTAGTGGACCGCTGTGTGCATTACCGTAAGCCGTTGTGAAACCCTGGGCTCAGAATTCTTTCATCCGAGGCGACAGTCCGTGGAGTATTCATTGGCCGACCGTAGAACCTCTTGATGCTGCTCGCAATCCGCCCGGAGTATGGCGCAAAGCTCTCGGATCGATCTTCAGCAGTCGCGTCGGGCCTGCCTCCAGAAGCACTCCCTGGATCTGAATCGGTTCGGCAATGAATTCGCGTAGCGCGTCGCGTCCAAGGGCACGCCCATCCGAGCCGACCAGCAACAATTGCTGATGCCCGTCGGCCGTAATAAAGATCGGCGGAATCCCCCCACTCAGACAGCGTGCCGCGCAGTCACGGTGGACCTTGCCTTGGCCGGGATTCATCACGCCCAGGTAGCACTTACTGTCAACAATCTCACCGGCGACCGTGACGATTCCCAGGTCGCGAGCGATCTCTTGAACTGATGGCGCGATACCGACGACAACGATGGAGCCGGGCATTGTTTCCACCATGGTTGCGCCGTCACGATAAATCAGTTGACCCTGCAAACGGACCTGTTTGCCGTCAACGGCGTCCACCATGTCGTCGGCTCCATGTTTTCCAGGCGCGACCAGCAGATAGCGCGAATATTTGTCATTTTGCCCGATCTCTCCAGGACGTGCGACTAAAAGCGTTGGGAAAGGTCGCGCCTCGACAACTCCCTCAAAGCTGCGCACCTTCCCGTATTCGAAGTTCGAATTCGCGAACGGGTTTTGGGCAACCACCAGCATCAGCGCTATGATCACCACTGCTAAGCCGAGAACCACGACAATCCTCCGCACAAAACCCGCCAGCGCAGTCGGAGCCTTCGGCAGATAACCTACATAGAAGTCGTTCGTCACGGCCGCGCCTCTGCGGGTTTAACCTGGGCAGATGCAATTTGGGCAGGCTCTACGCCTGTTCCGGGTGGATTGGGACGGGGATGCACAAAGACTGATCCCTCCACAACCTTGACCCGGAAAGTGGGGACCTTTTCCTTGAACGGCGGCGGAGCCGCCCCAGACTCTGGCTGATACTGGTAGCCATGCCACGGGCAAGTGACACAACCATCGATAATGCGCCCTTCCCCGAGCGGTCCATTCTGGTGTTGGCAGACATTCGAGATTGCAGAGACCTTGCCATCGTAGCGGAAGACCGCAACGCGCTCGCCGGAGAGGGATACGATGGTCGCGCATTTCTCGGCGATACGATCCACTCTGCAGACCTCGACGAAACCTTCATCGACGGCGTGATGTCTCGCCCGGTCCACTCGCTTTTCCCGAAACGCTGCCGCAAGATGAAGCGACAGTACTGTAGCCACTCCCACCATGAGGGCAGCGGCCAACACCGGACTCGTCTCTGATTGCAGTGCCCCCAGAGTGACGTGCGCGACTAGCAGCGCATAGGCCAGATACACCAGCATGTGCAGTCGCTTCCACATGGGCGCTGAGAGATTCCGCAGCCAGAAATCGTGGCTTGTGGCAGCCATCAGAAAGAGAATGATCAGCGCGAAGAAACCTAAAGCCTGAAAGGGAAAATCGGCGACACTGCCGTACCGCGGATTGCTGATGAATAGACTGACGAGCGGATTCACATTCCCCAACGCGTGAAACTGGATCAGTCCAAACCCTCCATGCGTCAACCCCAGCAAGAACGTCACGACGCCCAGGTGCCGGCGGTTATAGAGCAGCGGAAGAAAGCGGCGATCCAATCGACTCAAGGGGCCGATGCACAGTACGACGTTCAGCAGCAGGAATGCAGCAGTTCCAAATGCGCGAATCAACAGCGTCTCCGCTGTCGCGCTTGGATTGCGCCAGCCGCCCACACCGACGAAAATCCCCAGGTACAACGCCAGCAGCGACAGAAGGGTGAGGTCATAGACCTTCTTCTGCCGGTTCCAACCGATCGCGCCATATTGAACGCTCATGGCAGCTTCCCCACGGCGGCAGTGTCGAATACAGTCTGGTGAGCCGTGCTGAACAAAGCCAAATGGCCGGCGCCCTTCTCATTCAATGGAAGAAGAAAGGCCCTGCCCGTACTATAGGCGCCGAGGAGTTGCGCGTCCCCGCGCAGAACGCTTTCCTCCGGTGCGTCGGCTGTCCAATAGAGCAGCAAGTCTGGCTCGTTCAACTCCTGCACCGGCAGTAGTACGACATACCTGTCCAGCGGACGATCCGGCTTGCTATAGAACTTTGACCGAATCGAATGCTTCTGCCACAAGTTGCTCGACTCGCTCACCATATTCCCCGTGCCCTCTATATCGGTAGCATTTGCATTCGGACCCAGATGGGGGCGCCGCGCTCCGAGCCCCATCAAAAGGATCGTGGGTAGCACAAGCGCCAGCGCAACAAAGGTGCGGCGATGGGCGGCTCTGAGCGGCTGAATCATGGCTGGCTCTACAACCGGTGCGGATTCTTTTCTACCGGAGGCACAATAATCCCTCGCCTCCAGCGCCTTAGGAACATCGGCCAGAACGCGGCGGCGCCGGGCAGAATCAGCAGTCGAAAGCCGATGCCAGATCCCCGTGCTTCCGAATCCAGGCGCTGAACTCCCGTCCAGACGAAGGCCACCGCGAACACCAATCCAAAGGAGGCGTATGCAGCCAGAGTGTAAACAAACGCTTTGGCGAAGATTTCAAGCATCTTTGCCGTAAACCGGGATTACAGCCCCGTTGACGTCCTTGCCAGCTTCGCCGGCGAGCCAAACGACCAGCTTCGCAACCGAGGCCGGCTGCACCCACTTGCTTATGTCCGCGTTCGGAATCGCTTTGCGGTTAGCCGGGGTATCCATCGTGCCCGGCAAGATCACGTTTGCGGTCAGTCCAGCATCTTTGTTTTCGACCGCCACAGTTCTGATGAGTGAGACCATCGCGGCCTTCGAAGCGCTGTACGCGCCCACGCCTGCGCCAGGTTCCAGCGCCGCCCGGCTTCCGATCGCGATGACACGACCGCTCGTCTTTCGCAGAAGAGGAACTGCTGCTCGCAGAATATAAAAAACGCAATTTAGATTGAGATCAAACATGCGCTGGAACGTTGCGTCGTCTGTGTCGGCAATCGATTGCCCACCAGCGAAACCGCCCACTGTGTGGGCCACAACATCAAGTTTCCCGAAATGCTCCACAACCCGATCCACGACGGACTTGGCGCCCGAGCTGGTTGAAATCTCTCCTGCCAGAGCGGTGAAGTTCGCGCTCTCGAAATCAGAGGGCTGTATCTTTCTCGAGGTACCAACGACGGCAGCACCAGCATCGAGAAACGCCTGCGTCACATATGTTCCAAGCCCGCCGTCGGCCCCGGTGACCAGTACAACCTTGCCCTTCATCGAGTGCTCCGATCTCGCTGGCCATCAGATTCCGACGAGGTCGAAAGGTTACGAACGGCTTGCTTGCATCTTTACGACTGATGTCACGGGAAACATGCCTTGAAGGGGCAAGCGCTCTGCTTCACCCCAGTTGCAGCCATTGAACTGGTGCATTTCTTTGATCTGGAATCAATGTTCGTTCGTTGTCATGAAGGTTGCCTTGAAAAGCCAGTGCGCGCCCCCGTGATCCTGAGTGTTTTTGGTGTCGGGGAAAAGGCGGAACAGCAAGTAAAGCCCGAAACTGTAACTGATTTCCGGGGCCACAGAATGATCTGGAGCAGATGCCGTCATACGTCAGGCCAGATTTGAGGTCGGTTTGGCACGGAAGCGAGCTAAAACGAGTTAATCAGCGTTCGTAAGCCTACAGAAAATAAAGAATTAGCGGTTAAAGCACAATTTGCCCACAGTTGGTTTGCTAATCCTTCCGGTTACAAGCTAAGTTCCCGTCGTTGCAGCCCCTCGACCAAATTAGATCCTGAGGAAGGGAGAGATGAGCTCTTGTCAATCTTGCGGTACGGCTTTGGCAACAGATACCTGCTTCTGTCAGTCCTGTGGGTCACCGACAGAAATCAATGTAGGCGTCTCTCCGACGGCAGTCGAAGGACCGGCTGCTGGCGCTGTCATGTCTCCGCCCGGCAAGACGGAACCAAAAATGATGGATACGAACGTCGTGGCAGCGCTCACCTACCTCGCAGGATTCCTGACTGGGATCATTTTTCTTGTCCTGGATCCGTACAAGTCGAACTCGTTCGTTCGTTTTCACGCTTTCCAGTCAATTTTCGTCAATGTCGCATGGATCGCCTTCTGGATTATCTGGATGATTCTCTCCGCGGTGCTAACACCATTGATGGCCGGAGTCTTTGGCCTGATTGCTCTGCCGTTGATGCTGATATGCACCCTCGCAGGAGTTGGAATCTGGATCTTCCTGATGTTCCAGGCCTATCAACAAAAACTTTTCAAGCTGCCGATTGTTGGCAAATTCGCTGCCGAGCGCGCGGGGGTAAGGGTTTGATCTCTGCCGAGCACATAAGCTTATCAGGCAAATGCCAAAAGAATGGGGGGAATTAAAAACATGAAGAGCCATGACATAGCCATCGCACTGTTCGCACTCATGATACTTCCGAACTTCGCTGCATCGGCGCGCGCGGCTGATTCGTGTCAGCCGGTCTTCGATGCCTTGAGGAAGGTCGCAACAACTCCGAGCCACAGTTACACGACCAATACCTTCGTCAACGGTGGCAACCCGGCGGAAGGGGAGACCATATTTGCTAACGGACAGAAGTACATTCGAGCGCGCGGAAAATGGATGCGCATTCCCGTGACCTCGAAGGACGTTCTTGAGCAGGAGAAGGAAAAAGAGGAGAAAGGCAAGTCAACTTGTCAGTTCCTTCGAAACGAATCTGTGAACGGTGAAGCCGCAAAGCTTTACTCCGTCCACCGCGAATATGACGAGGTCAAAGAAGACGGGCAGATGTGGGTATCCACAAGCA
>DATGYF010000464.1:0-6035 GCA_035298145.1 Terriglobales bacterium
GTGCTTCAGGTTTACGACCAGACCCATCCCCGGGCCAAGTAGCGTTTCCGGGCCGCCACTCAATTACCTGCGTAACTTGGAGCGTCCGCGTCTTTGTCCCAACATAGCCAGGATGGAAGAATACCTGTCTGAAAGTTTGCCGGCGCAACCACATTCAAAAAGGTCCCTGCACGGCGACTGGAAAGAACTGTGCGAAAAATAAATAAAGAGCTCTGGTTGCTCCTGTCACTGGTCCTGATCGCCGCCGTGATTCATTTCCTGGTGGCGTCTCAGGCTATGGCCCTGGTGTTTTATTTCTTACCCACTCTCTATTCGGCGTACCACTTCGGACGCCGTCATGCCACCCTGACGGCTTGCGCGAGCGTGTGCCTGGTGGGGTTGCTGACGTACCTCAACCCGGCCATGTTTAATCGCCGGATGGACTATATGGCGCTCGACAGCCGCTGGTTTGACATAACGGTTTGGGGCGGAGTACTGGTCGTAACCGCTTACGCCATGGGCAGTTTGTACGAGCGGAACCAAAAGAGCGTGCGCGAATTGAAGGACGGTTATGACGGAATGCTGGCCATCCTGCAGCAGTTTTTATGTCACCAGGAAAACAGCGAGGCTGATTCAGTCCGGGTTTCGTCCTATGCAACGAGAATAGCCTCGGCGCTGGGGCTGGACGCAGAGAGCTCTGAAGATCTGCGGACTGCGGCCCTGCTGCGCAATGTAAACGAGATTGGCATCAGCAATGGGATCCTGTACAAGGCTGCCAACCTTTCGCAGGAAGAACTCGAAAGAGGCATGCGCAAGGGGGAGAGCGGCAGCGCCACGAAGGCGCAGCTTATGGGCGGGTCGTTGCGGCGCTCGATCCCGATCCTGGTGGCGGCCCAGCAGTTGCACGCGAGCGGCGCCAGTCCAATTGACTCCATGATCGAAGTGCAGATCTTGAATCTGGCGGAGAAGTTCGAGGCCCGGATCAACATCGGGGGTACCAGCAAATTAACCTCCGCTCAGGCCGTCGAAGAGATTGCGACGGATTCGGCTGCGGATTATGACTCAATGATTGTGGATGCCTTTGTGAAGGCATTCGGCCAGAAGGCGCAAGCCGCCGCACAATAGGCGCGGGCCGTCATGAATGCCGCGTCTGCATGCCGGCTTCTGCGTCCGGCTTGCCGCGCAATCCATCCCACATTCCCACCACCCGCGCCTTCAACTCCGCCGTGAGGTCCGCGTAGGCCCCTTCCGAAGCCTCGGCGTCGGGTGGCGGATAGATAGGATCGCCGATCTGAATCTTCAGCGGCGCGAACTTTTGAAAGCGCTGACCGCGCGGCCACGCATCGTGAAAGCCCTCTATGGCCACCGGAACAATCGGCACCTGAAGATGAATGGAAAGAATGGCGGCGCCCTTCTTGAACGTCCGGGGCGTGCCATCGATGCTACGCTCGCCTTCGGGATAGAGAATGAGGATGCGGCCGTGACGAAGTCCGAAGGCACCGGCGCGCATGGCGGAAACCAGGTTGGCATCGGGATCGACGACAATCACTCGCAACCAGCGCGCCAGACGGCGCATGAATCCGGAACCAAAAATTTCGCTGGTGCCCACGGCAAACAGGTTGCGGAATACCCGCCATGGCAAAACGGAAGCCAGCACAAGCGGGTCCAGGTAACTCTGGTGATTGGAAGAAATAATATAAGCGCCCTGCGCCGGAAGCTTTTCCAGCCCTTTCACCCGCAGATGAAAGCGGTCGTCGGCAAAAATCCGCATTCCCTGGAACGCCGCGTACAAGAAGGGCTCCGTCAGTCTTTCGGGCCGGGCCAGGGCAAGGACTTCCGGATCGGTCGGTTCTTCCTGTAGAACTGATTTCCACCCGGCCGGTTGCTGACTCGAACTGGTGCGCGTCTTTCCCGATGCCGCGCTCTCCCGAATCGCATCCACCAACTGGCGCACGGTATAGATTTCAACCATGACCGATTCTTCCACGTCTCCGCCAAGCTCTTTCTCGACTGCGACCAGTAATTCAATCCGTTGCATGGAGTCGAGGCCCAGGTCGAGTTCCAGATTGTCGCTGGGGCGTATCACTTCGGGCGCGCTCTTGCTGGATTCGCGAATGATCTTCAGGGCCTGCTGGACTTCGGGCTGCTCCAGCCATTGAGCATCCTCGGCGCTCAGGGCCGGTGCGGTGCGGGCTTCGAAATCCGGCTGTCCCTTTTTCTGGTTGGCGCGCACCAGCTTTTCCATCTCGAAACGTTTGAGCTTGCGGGTCGTGGTTCGCGGCAGTGGGTCCTGCCAGATTTCGTAACTGCCAATGCGCTTGGTGGATGGGACCTTGGCCGAGATGCTTTCAATGTCGAAGCGGATGACTTCCTTCGCATTCACGATCTTGCGTTCTTTCAGCAGATCGAAGTCTGGGACAACCACGGCGTAGAGGCGGTCGGAAGCGGGATTACCGGGCTCGCTCTCCAGCGCCATCACCCCGATTTCCTTTATGTAGGGAGACTTCAGATAGTACGATTCAATTTCTTCTGGATAGACGTTCTTGCCGTTGCTGAGCACGATCACATCTTTCTCGCGGCCGGTGATGAACAGATTGCCGCCCGAGTCGAAATAGCCCAGATCGCCGGTAAGGAGCCAGCCATCTTTGAGCACGGCGGCCGTAGCGTCCGGCCGGTTCCAGTAGCCCTTCATCACGATGGCGCCCTTGATGGCGATTTCACCGACGGCGGGGCCGCCATCCTCCCCGGATTTCGGGTTGACAATCTTTCCCTCGACGCCGGGCAGGGGTGGTCCGACGGAACCAATTACGTTGTGATGAGGCAGGGCTGCGAAGGCGGCACCGGTGGTTTCGGTCAGTCCGTAAGCCTGCAGGACGTCGATGCCGAGGGCGTGGAAGTCGTATCCGATTTGAGGATCGAAGCGCGAGCCGCCGGTGATCAGGTAGCGCATGCGGCCACCGAATGTGCTGTGCAGCTTGCCGAAGAAAGTACGGCCGGCGTTGAAGCCTACTTTACGCAGACCGCGATTGAGCGCCATTAGCACCTTCAGCGCCCAGCCCGCAATTTTGCCGCGCTTGGCGACTTCCTTAAAGATGCGTTCATGAATCAGGTAGAAAAACTGGGGCACCACGGCAAAGATCGTGATCTGCCGCTCGTTGAGTGCCCGCAACAGCTCAGTTGTGTTCAGCGTTTCCAGATAGACGACCCGGGCGCCCTTCACCAGTGGCAGCAAGAGATTCGCCATCTGGGAGAGCACATGAAAGAGCGGCAGCACTCCGAGCACGGCATCCGCTGGTGTGACGTGTGCCCATCTGAATACCGATTCCACTTCGCCCAGCAGGTTGGCGTGGGTAAGCATCACGCCCTTGGGATTGGAAGTCGTGCCGGAGGTGTAGAGCAGGGACGCGACCACATCGGCGTCCACCGCGGCCGGCGCGAAGCTGCCCGGGCCCGAAACAAAGATGCTTTCCAGATCGTCTATCGGTGTTAGGGTTGCTGGACTCGAGTGCGTCTGGCTGTTTGCAGACTTGTGCTCGGCAGGATTGTGCTCAGCAGGATTGATGAGCGCAATCTTGAGCGGAAGCTCCCCAATTGCCTCGCGTGCGGTTGCCAGGTGTTTGACGTCGCAAAATAGCAGCGAACTGCCGCTGTCTTTGAGCAGGATGGTGATCTGGTCGGCGTGCAGGGCCGTGTCCAGCGGGACGGCGGTGCACCCGGAGGCGACCACGCCCAGAAATACGGCCACCCAGCGGGGATGGTTGTCGGCCAGAATTACGACGCGGGCGCCGGAATGGAATCCATTCCTGGCCAGCCAGGAACCAATCGACTCGGCCATGTGCCGTAGCTCGGCGTAGGTGCAGCTCTCAACCCGGTCGCGGCGCTGGATCTCCAGGGCGATATTCTTGGGCCAGTGCTCGACGCACTCGACAAAGCGATCGTAGAAAGTGGGCATTGGTTCGCCGAAATATTATATGAAAGGGGCACGGTTGCCTAAATTGCGAGTCGGCATCCAGCAGGTAGCGCCGGCATCTTGCCGGCTGTCCCGAGGGCGTCTCGCCCTCGGCGGGCGACGGGCGGGGACGCCCATCCTCCATAACAGCAACTGGGACGGCCGCCCGACCGCGAGTGCAGAACGGCCCGGTGCTGGCAAGGGCGGGCGCAAACGTAGCGGTTTCTTGCGCACTCTGCGCCTTGTGGTTCCTCCCAGCGACTTACGCGCTGCCGCCGCATCTAATATGCTAGGCTTCTAATAGGGGCGGGTCTGCCTTCACAGGTGCATTGATTTGATTAATACGGTATTAGGCAAGGTTTTCGGGACCAAGAACGAGCGCGAACTGAAGCGCCTGATGCCTCGGGTGGAGGCCATCAGTGCGCTCGAGCCGCAGATGCAGCAGCTTTCGGACGAGCAGCTGCGCGCCAAGACGGACGAGTTTCGGCAACGCATCCAGGAACGCCTGGCCAGTCTGCCTGACGAGCCGGACGCCGATCCCGATCGCCTCAAGCAACTCGAAGATGATCGCACCAAGCTGATCAACGAAGCGCTGGACGAGCTTCTGGTGGAAGCTTTCGCCGTGGTCCGCGAGGCTGGGCGGCGGGTGCTCAACATGCGTCACTTCGACGTGCAGCTGATCGGCGGCATGGTGTTGCACCAGGGCAAGATCGCCGAGATGAAGACCGGCGAAGGAAAAACGCTGGTCGCGACCCTGCCGGTGTACCTGAACGCGCTCAGCGGACGGGGCGTGCACGTGGTCACGGTCAACGATTACCTGGCCAAACGCGATTCTGAGTGGATGGGCAAGCTGTATCGCTTTCTGGGGCTGACCGTGGGCGTCATCGTGCACGATCTGGACGATGAAGAGCGCCGCGAGGCCTATGCCTCGGACGTCACCTACGGCACCAACAACGAGTTCGGCTTCGACTACCTGCGCGACAACATGAAGTTTGATGTTCGCGATTGCGTGCAGCGCAAGCACAACTACGCCATCGTCGATGAGGTCGATTCCATCCTGATCGACGAGGCCCGCACCCCGCTGATTATTTCCGGCGCCAGCGAAGAGTCCACCGACAAATATGCGCGGGTCAATCGCATCATTCCCAAGTTGGAAAAGGGTGAGGAGATTGACACCGCTCCGGGCGAGCCTAAAGAACTTACCGGCGACTACGTGGTGGACGAAAAGCACAAGAGCATCACGGTCACTGACATTGGCTGGGAAAAAGTCGAGCAGCTTCTGGGCATCGGAAACATTGCCGATCCCGAAAACTGGGACCTCAAGCACCACGTCGATACTGCTGTGAAGGCCCACGCGCTGTACAAGCGCGACGTCGAGTATGTAGTGAAGGATGGCGAAGTCATCATCGTGGATGAGTTCACCGGACGCCTGATGCCGGGCCGGCGTTGGTCGGATGGCCTGCACCAGGCGGTCGAAGCCAAGGAAAACGTCAAGATCGAGCGCGAGAACCAGACCCTGGCCACCATCACCTTCCAGAACTATTTCCGCATGTACAAGAAGCTGGCCGGCATGACGGGCACGGCGGAAACGGAAGCCGCGGAATTTGAAAAGATCTACCGCCTGGAAGTCATGGTCATCCCGACCAACAAGGTGATGCTGAGGTTGGAGAACCCTGACGTTGTCTATCGGACGGAAAAGGAAAAATATTTCGCCGCCTCCGACGAAATTCTGAAGCTGTATGCCACGGGACGCCCGGTGCTGGTGGGCACTACCTCCATTGAGAAGTCAGAACGGCTTTCCGAACTGCTGAAGAAGAAAAACATCAAGCACGTCGTGCTGAACGCCAAGTATCACGAGCGCGAAGCCGAGATCGTGGCCCAGGCCGGACGCAAGGGCATGGTGACGATTGCCACCAACATGGCGGGTCGCGGCACCGACATTCTGCTCGGCGGCAATCCGGAATTCATGGCCAAGCAGGAGTGCGTGAAGAAGGGAATTGCGCAGCCGCTGCGCGCCGCTCAGGGGAAGATTCAAATCGATGTGGACGAGACGAAGAGCACGGTCTGGTACTACGCAGGAAATGAATATGTCGTCCCCACCGACCAG
>DATGYF010000465.1:0-8566 GCA_035298145.1 Terriglobales bacterium
TATCGCCGGGCGCGTCCAGGCTGACCTGGATTCCGCTGCGCTGCGCGATCCCGTCAACCAACCAGCGGGCGGCGGAGGCCAGTCCCACATCGTCGATCATCGGCGGATGGAGAAGGTAGGAGAGCGTACGGATTTCAGAGAAGCATTGCTCCATCAACTCTTGCGACTCAGTCCACAGGCCGGCCTGGTCCGGCGCTTGTCGGAGCATGTCAAGATTGAGTTTCAAACCCACCAGGTACTGTCCCAGGCTGTCGTGCAGTTCGCGCGCAATGCGGCGGCGCTCCGCGTCCTGCAACCTGAGCACCCGGGTGGACAGCTGCTGCAAGGCGGCGGTGCGCTGTTCTACCTGCGATTCCAGCCGATCGTTCGCCAGGCGCAAATTGGTTTCGCTCTGGCGGAGTGCCTGTTCCGCCCGCTTCTGTTCGGTAACGTCACGCACAAAACACCGGGTATGAATAAACTCGCCATTCTCCCAGAGTCCGTTGGAGTAAATCTGCACCTGCTTGATGGAACCGTCCTTGCAGCGCAGCTCGGCGGGACAATCGTAAATATCTTCACCCCGCATCAGCCTTCGCCAATATTCGGCAAAGACATTTTCATCGAGGTGGAACTCGGAGAACTGATGGCCGACGTACTCCTCCGGGGAATATCCCAGCAGATGCAATAGAGCCTTATTGGCCCACAGGATCTTCTGGCCCGCGCCCACCCGCTGCACCCCCTCCACGGCATTTTCCAGGAAATCGGCCAATTCTGACTGTTTGCTGCGCAGCGAGTTCTGAGCGCGGCTGCGCTCGGTCTTCGCGGTTTCGAGCGCCTGCACTTTCTGCTGCAAGTAAGAAATGCTGCGCAGGCGTTCCTCGTCGGTGGACAACGCGGTGTAGCTTTCATCCGGGATGACCGCGGAGTGCGCGGCACAGATTCTCAGAAAGGCGTCGCCATCTTCGTCGCGATTGAAGTTGGTGATGGGATAGGCGCAATGGAGAGCGAAGGAATGAGTGCGGGCCAGATCGTTCCACAACTCTTCGAGGCGGATCGCAGCTTCGGAATGTCCTTCCGCCCACAACAGGGCGACCATCTCACCAAAGGCGGCAACTCGGGGCTGCTCGGTACCGGTGACGGCCCTGAGTTGATCGAAAAGACCTCCAACCACGGAGGCGAAGCGCTCCGGGTCCGGCCAGCCATCGAGCATGAACCGGGAAAGCGTCTCGGCCGCATCGACCGCGATCAACCGTCCCTGCCGGACCGCGCCGGATACGTCAAAGCCGCGTTCCGTCAGTTGCTGAAAGAGCCCATCACGATGGGCGCGGGTCGCGATCACCACGGCCGCATCGCCGGCCCCGAGCGCGGTACCGATAAAGCGGCTGACCGCGCCCAGCAGGGCCGCGTCCCCGGTATAAAACTGGACCACATGACCAAGGGAATCATGGTCGTGCCACTGCGCCGGCGGCGCCAGCGGAGCAGTCACCGGAGTGTCACTGATACTCATACTTTAAATTCCGTAGATTGAGATTGTTACAGCAACACTCAGACCTTCCAATACGGTGAATCATGTAGAGCAAAGGGTTCAGGAGGCGCTGAATTATTCGTGCAACCGGTTTGGGAAGGGCATGTTCGGTTTGGCAAGGGCACGGGAGGGAGGGCACGACTGAAGTCGTGCCTTCCCAAACTGCTTGGCATTCGCGGCACGACTTGAAGTCGCCCTCCCGACATTATGTACGTCATCAAGGCGCACTCGATCGCGGCACACTAGCGGAACAGGTTCCGGGCCAGGAAAAACGCATTCGCCGGCCGTTCGGCCAAGCGGCGCATGAAGTAGGGGTACCATTCCGTGCCAAACGGGATATAGACGCGCATGCGCCAGCCCTCGCGCACCAGGCGCCGCTGCAAGTCGCGGCGAATGCCGTACAGCATCTGGAATTCAAAGGCGTCGGGTGGAATGTGTTCCTGCGCGGCAAAAGACTTGGCTTGCTGAATGATCTTTTCGTCGTGCGTCGCCAGCCCGTGATAGACGCCGCTCTTCATCAGGACCTTCATCAGCCGGACGTAATTAGCATCCACTTCCGATTTTTTCTGGAAAGCGATTTCGTCCGGTTCTTTGTAAGCCCCTTTACACAGGCGGATGCGGATACGCTCGGCCAGCAGCTTTTCGATATCACTCTCCGCGCGGCGCATATAAGACTGGATCACCGCGCCCACCACGCCCGCATGGCCGGGCATGCGGTGCAGTTCATGCACAAAATCGAGGGTGCGCTGGGTGTAGGGTGAGCCTTCCATGTCCACCCGGACGAAATTCGGCGGCTGCATGGCCGCGGCCTTCGCCACCAGTCCGGTAACCAGATCGCGGGCAAGTTGCTCGTCCACGTCGAGGCCCATGTGGGTCAGCTTCAGGCTGACATTGGCGTTGAGCCCGCGGCTCGAGATTTCATCCAGCATCTGGTGGTAGAGTTGGGCGCTGTCGCGAGCTTCATCGGCGTTGGTGACGTTCTCGCCGAGGTTATCGACCGAAACGCTAAGGCCTGCCCGGTTGACGACTTGTGTAACCCGCAGGGCATCTTCGACCTGGGTGCCAGCCACGAAACGGCTGGACAAGCGCCGCCCCACGCCGGAGCGTTCGGCCATCCCGCGCAACCAGCGGCTCTCCGAAAGAGAAATAAAGAGCGCCCTCAGCACCGCGTTCGCTCCAGACGACCGAGATAGCAGGCACGCTGCAGGCGCATCAGGATCACAGAATTTTGTATCACACTCGAGGAAAATCCGAGGCGGACTAGCGTGGGTCTGGATTTGTGTCCGACCCGCACTGTTCTTATTGTTGAGGATCGAACCTGACTTCGATGGGCTCCCGGGTCTCGCGTGCCGACGGCGCCCATTTCCACTTGTAGATAGCGTCCTGCGCCGCCCGCACCAGCACCGGATGTCCGCCGCGTACTTCGACCGACTTGACCACGCCGTTCGGCTCGACCACGGCTTCGGCCTTCACGTTCCCTCTTAAATTCATGCTACGGGCCATCTCGGGATACTGGGGCGTGACCCGGTTCAGGATCCGGCGCGTGCCCTCGGTCTGCTGCTGGCCAAAGGAAACCGGAACCAGGATGAGGACCCCGAAGAGCACCAGGAGAACAGCCGTCAGGAATCGATTCATAGGGCGTCCAGAACCATGTGCAGCTTATTCGGCTCTGTCGATTGGGGAAAGATGACCTAGGTAACCACGGCGATCTCAGACGTAAGTTGCAGCAGATTGCTCGAGAGCGCCGGCATCTTGCCGGCTGGCGCGAGGGCGTTCCGCCCTCGGCGCGGCGGGCGGGACGCCCGCCGGACAGCCGCCGGGACGGCGGCGCTACAAAAACCGGAGCTTGGTCTGGCAGGACTTGGCCGACGCCGGACCCCGACGTCAGTCTAGAAAGACTTCATCCACGTAACACCAGCGCCAGTTCTCGCCCGGTTCGAACGATCGCACGATGGGGTGTTTGGTGTGATGGAAGTGTTTGGTGGCGTGTTTGTTCTTGGAAGAATCGCAGCAGCCCACGTGGCCGCAAATCAGGCATTCCCGCAAATGGACCCAGGTATCGCCCATCTCCAGACATTCCTTGCAGCCTTGGCCGCTGGGTTTGACCTGCCGGATTTCTCCCAGGTGGGAACAGGTTGGTGCTGGACGCGCCATTTGGAATTACCTCCGCAAATTTTTGCAGAAGCCGCGAGGCACAGCGGGCGACGGCCCCGGCTACTCTCCCGCGGTTTCCAGAAATCTCTCCGCTTCGAGGGCCGCCATGCATCCCGAACCGGCGGCGGTGATCGCCTGACGATAACGCCGGTCCTGCACGTCACCGCAAGCGTAAACGCCCGGCACCCGGGTGAAGACATTGTTGGTGGTCACCAGATATCCGTCCTGATCGGTTTCCAGCTGGCCTTCGAACATCCTGGCGTTCGGGATGTGGCCGATGCCCAGGAACATGGCGCTGGTGGGAAAGTCGCGCACCTTGCCGGTTTTCACATCGCGCAACTTGAGGGCAGTGACTTCTTTCCTGGCGGGGTCGAGTACATCTTCGACAATGGTGTCGGTAAGGAAGTCGATTTTCTTGTTCTGCTGGGCGCGATCAAGCATGATTTTCGACGCGCGGAACTGATCGCGACGATGAATCAGCGTCACCTTGCTGGCGAAACGGGTAAGGAAGATGGCTTCCTCCATGGCCGAGTCGCCGCCTCCGATGACCGCGATTTCTTTTCCGGAAAAGAAGAAGCCGTCGCAAGTGGCGCAAGAAGAAACTCCGTGCCCAATCAACGCCTTCTCCCCCGGCAATCCCAGCCAGCGCGCCGAGGCGCCGCTGGCGATGATCAGGGTGCGGGCGTGAATCGTCTCCTTGCCAAAATTCACCGCGAAGGGCCGCCGGCTCAGATCGACGCTGACCACATGGCCCAGCTGATATTGTGCGCCGAAGCGTCCCGCCTGCTTGCGCATGTTCTCAATCAGCTCGGGTCCCTGGATGCCCTCGGGAAAGCCGGGGAAATTCTCCACCAGAGTAGTGAGCGAGAGCTGGCCTCCGGGCTCGTGGCCTTCAATCACCAGAGGCTTGAGGTTGGCGCGGGCGGTATAGAGGGCCGCCGTATGACCGGAGCACCCAGACCCAATGATGACAACGTTGCGAATGTTCTCCATAGTGACTTGCGGCAGACGCGTGCAGTTTTAGATGGCCGAGTTCAAATTTGGATGCAAGGGGTTCCGTAGCGCCGGCGTTCCTTCGACTTCGCTCAGGACAGGCCCGCCGGCTGTCCGGAGGGCCCGCCCTCCGCTGCTGCGCTTATTTCTTCTTCGTCAGAGGCTTTCTGGGTGCGGGGGATCGCTCCGCCTTCTTCTCCGCCGCGCCACCGATCCGCTCCAGTTCAGCAGGAACGGTAGTTCGCGCTCCCAGCAGACCCCGATAATTTGAAAGGATCGCCGACGCGCTCTGAAATAACGGCTCGTAGGCGCTCTGGTCCGGCGCCGGTCCTGCCTCCGATCCCGTACACCGCGCCAGCACCACCGACGACTTGCCGAAACGCTCGAGTTTGATGCGGCTGGCCGGCGTGCTGCTGGTCAGCATGGTAGCCGGAGACGTAACCACCGAAGCGCTGTCCTCGATTGCGACCTGCAACAGGTCTTTCGGCTCGCGCACCCGGAAGACCAGCGTCTCCACCATATTCTTGGGATCGACGCTGAACGAGTACTGCACTGTCGAAAACAGAGCCTGCACGGAAAATTCCCGCCGGATGCGCACCCAGCTGGCGGTGCCGGGGTCGGACGACATCTGGCTGCCTGATCCCGGCTGCAGAAATCCCGGCCCGACCTCCAGACTGGAGCGCCCGCGGTCAATTTCGAAATCCACGCCAAACAAAGGCTGCTTGGGAACGCGGGCCAGCGCCGACGCAATTTCCTGCTGCTCGGCCGCCGAAGGCGAACAGACGTTAAGCACATTTACCTTGACCTTTGGCGGCGCCGGCTGTTGCGCAGCCGCCAGAATGCTGAAGCCCAGGCAGATCATCGATGCTGGCAGGTTTCGGATCACTCAGGGATTTTATCAGGCGTTCGGACTGGGAACGGTGACTTGCGTGGCGCGCGCGCCCTCGCTCGCGAGAATCAAGGACCGACGTCAAAGGCCGCGGGCGGGGCGCCCGCGCCGCACCAACCGCGGGCCCCACTCCGGCGCGGGGTTTAAAATCAGGTCATGGCAAACCTGACACTGGTGTATGGAATGCGCCTGCTTCCGTCAGAAGAAGTCGCTGAAATAGGGGATGCAACCCTGAAACTGAAGAACGGACGCGAGGCCCACGTCACCATGCACGTCCTCGAGGGCAGCAAGGAGGAGATCGAGAAGCAGTTAAAAACCAGTCTGGAAGCATTCTTCGATTTCTACCCGGAAATCTGAAGGCGGACTTCGGACTTCGGACTTCGGACTTCGGACTTCGGGCGTCAGACTTCAGGCTTCGGACTTCGGACGTCGGACGTCGGACTTCAGGCATCCTCCTTTGCTGGCCTGATCGCGGCTGCTGGCGCGGCGGAGGGCGGGACGCCCTCCGGACAGCCGGCGGGACGCCGGCGCTACGTGGCTGCCGCCGACGCCCGGCACCCGCCATCGGCTCTATAATCTCCTTTCGCCATGGAGCCATCTCTTCGTACGCTGCGTTTCCGACTGCAGGCAGCAGGCGTGCTGCCTCGCACCCGGCTGGCCCGTGCCGCCTGTTATCTGCTGGGACTGGACCTGCTTCTGTTCGCCCTGCAAAAACTGCTTGGCCTGTTCAAAGTTTCCTTCGGTCTGGCGCTTAGTGTATGGATCGGAATCCTGAGCTTTCTCGCCATCATCTTTTTTTCCCTGCTTGCCTTCCGCTGGCTCAAGGCCAAGGTGCTATGGCGTCTGCGCAACCGGCTGATTGTGACCTATGTGTTCATCGGCGTGATCCCGGTGGTCCTGCTGGTGGCCATGGCGTTCATTACGATTTATCTGTTCGCCGGCCAGTTCGCGAACTTCGTCGTGACCTCGGAGCTGGATTCCCGGCTGCGCAGCCTGCAATCGGCAAATGCGGCCATTGCCAATGAACTGGCAGCGCGACTGGAACATGGTCAGCCGGCAGTTGCAGAATCCCTGGAGGGCTTAAAACGGAACGATCCCGCGTGGGCGTCGCGCCAGATTTGTGCCTGGAAGGATGGCAAGCCGATCGCGGCTTGTACCACTGCCACACCGGGTAAAACTCCATTTGCATTTCCCTCGTTCCTGAGTCCAACTTTCGGTGCCATTGTCTGGGACCACGATGAACTGTATTTGCGAGCGGGAACTGAAATCCGTTCCGGAGCGCAGAAGCTGTCCATGGTCTCGAGTGAGGCGCTCGACCGGGAGTTATTGGAGAAGCTGGCAAAGGACCTGGGTGAGGTCACGCTCTACTCCTCCCGGATGGTTGCCGGAGCACCGACCCCGGCAGGGATATCCGCCCCTCGCATTTCACTCGAAAGCCAGAACAAGCAACAGACCCCCGGCGGCGGCAAGGGTGGCGTGACTCCCGGCAGCGGACGGGAAGAGCTTCGTCTCGCCTTCAGCGCCGGCGCGTTGCCGGCCGCAGGCGGCACTTTTGATCGCGAAATAGCCTTTGCCACGCCGCTCTCGGTCGTGGATTGGGCAACCGGCGCGCCCAAAAAAACCGGCGCGCTGCTGCGGGTCCTGACCCGGCCGTCGGTGCTCTATACCCGCCTCTTCGCTACCCTGGGTGACTTCGCCACCGGGGTTGAGTATTTGTTGTTATTCGCGGCAGTGGTTTTCGCCATCATCGAACTGCTGGCACTGTTCATCGGGACCCGCCTGACTCGCACGGTGACGGGCGCGGTCGCCCAACTCTACAACGCCACTGAACACATCAATCGCGGAAACTTCAGCCATCGCATTTCGGTGAAGTCGCATGATCAGCTGGCGACCCTGGCGAATTCCTTCAATTCGATGACTGAGTCGATCGAGAACCTGATCGAGGAGCAAAAAGAGAAGCAGCGGCTGCAGAATGAATTGACCATTGCGCAGGAGGTGCAGGAGCAGCTCTACCCGCAGCATATTTCGCAGCTGGCATCGCTGGAGGTGTACGGCTTCTGCCGTCCGGCGCGCACGGTGAGTGGAGACTATTACGATTTTCTTACGCTGAACTCAGACAGAGTTATCCTGGCCGTGGGCGACGTCAGCGGAAAAGGTATTTCCGCCGCCCTGCTGATGGCCACCATTCACTCGGCCGTCCGCGCCTACAGCCTGGAAGGCGCGCCCAGTATGCGTGAACCGGTGGGTGCGGGCGCCGCGGGAAGTAGTCTCGCATTGCCCTCCAGCTCAACCGGCGCCGAGTTGTCCTCCGGCGCCATGCTCTCCTTGCTCAATCATCAGCTCTACCAGAGCACCCCGGCGGAAAAATACGCGACTCTGTTTCTCGGAGTGTACGACGGCCACGAGCGCAAGCTTACCTACAGCAACGGCGGCCACCTGCCCCCCATTATCCTGGGCGAAGATGGGTCGGTGCGACGACTGGAGCAGGGCGGCACGGTCATCGGCCTGTTCGACCGCAGAAGTTATGAGGAAGCAACAGTCGCGCTGCGCCCAGGGGAACTCTTCCTGGCCTACAGCGACGGCGTGACCGAGCCGGAAAATGATTTCGGAGAGTTCGGAGAACAGCGCCTGATTGACCTGGTGTGGGAGCATCGCGAGCAGCCACTGGCCCGCATCTGCGAGATCGTGACCGCCGCCGTGGACGACTGGATCGGCGCCAACGAGCAGCCCGACGATATCACCCTGGTGCTGGCCCGAGGTCAATAGATTCAAATGTGGGCGCGAGCGCCCCGCTCGTGCTCCAGCAGCAAGCTGCCAACACAAGACATAAAAGTGGGCCGTTATTCGGAGTCGGCGGCAGCACGGCCGCGCCCAGGTCTCTTACAGCAAGGCCGGGCAGCAGGCCGGCGCCGCCATCCCCGAAGCTCCGCGGACCCGCAACGCAACACAGGCACGCCCCTCGCGGAGCAAGCTTTACAGAAAATAAATTCGGGTGAACTGGAAGAAAGGACGGGCTAGCAGATCAG
>DATGYF010000466.1:0-3343 GCA_035298145.1 Terriglobales bacterium
ATCCCGTTCGTCGTGGGCGGGCACGCTCATGATGGCGCCGGTGCCGTAATCCATCAGGATGTAGTTGGCCACCCAGATCGGCACCTTCTCACCGTTGTAAGGATTGATGGCATATCGACCGGTGTTGATGCCGTGCTTCTCGATCTCGCCGATGTCGCCCACTTCCCGGGCCTTGCGCTGCTCGGCGATGAGTTTGTCAACTTCGCCGCGCAGCAGATCGTTGTTTTTGGTCAAGCGCGCGACCAGGGGATGCTGGGGCGCGAGCTGCACCGAGGTCGCTCCGAAAATTGTGTCCACGCGGGTGGTGAAGACCGTGATGGTCGAAGTGGCGGGATCGGTCGAACCGTCGAGTTTGAAATCGACCAGCGTGCCTTCGCTGCGGCCAATCCAGTTGCGTTGCATGGTGCGGACTTTTTCCGGCCAGCCGGGCAGCCGGTCAAGATCCCGCAGCAACTCCTCGGAGTAATTGGTGATGCGCAGAAACCACTGCTCCAGTTCACGCTGCTCGACCAGTGTGTCTTCATGACGCCAGCAGCATCCGTTCACCACCTGCTCGTTGGCCAGGACGGTAGCGCATTTGGGACACCAGTTGACCCGGCTTTTTTTGCGATAGGCCAGGCCCTTCTCGAAGAGTTTGATGAAGAACCACTGGTTCCATTTGTAGTAATCGGGCAAGCAGGTAGTGACTTCGCGCGACCAGTCGTAGGCGAAGCCCAGGCGCTTCATCTGCGCCTTCATGGCGGCGATGTTGCGCAGCGTCCACTCGCGGGGAGGCGTGTTGTTCTGGATGGCCGCATTCTCGGCCGGCAATCCAAAAGAATCCCAGCCCATGGGATGAAGCACGTTGTAGTCATTCATCCACATGTAGCGGGCGAGGGCATCGCCGATGGCGTAGTTGCGCACGTGCCCCATGTGCAGGGCGCCGGAGGGATAGGGCAGCATTTCGAGCACGTAGTACTTCTGGCGAGTGGAATGGGACTCGGCAGCATAGAGAGACGGGTCCTGCTGCCAGCGCTCCAACCACTTCGCTTCGATGCGATGGGCATCGTAGCGGGCCTCGTTTGAACCTTCGCGAGTGTCGGCAGTCTTTTCTTCCTGGGGCATAGATTAAGGGGGCACGCTGCGTGCAATCAGCTATTTTACAATGAGCGGCGTTCGCACGACGTGCAGACAGCCCGGCATACGCGGGGGCAAAGTCATTCGTAGCGAAGCCCTTGAATGGGGTCCAGTTGGGATGCTTTTCTGGCAGGATAGTATCCAAAGAGAACTCCGACGCCGAGGGCAAACAAGCCGGCGATGGCGAACACCTCCGGGGTCAGCCTGGTGGGGAATTCGAAGAGTTGTTCGACGGCGGAGGAGGAAAGCAGCCCCGCGAGCACTCCCAGTACACCTCCCAGCAGGCTGAGGGCAACCGCTTCGCTCAAAAATTGCAACTGGACGTCCCACTCGGTTGCTCCCACCGCCAGACGGACTCCAATCTCGCGCGTCCGCTGGGTGACCGATACCAGCATGATATTCATAATTCCGATGCCCCCGACCAGCAAGGACAATGACGCGATGCTGCCCAGCAGAATCGTCATGATTCGACTGGAGGCGAGTTGTGCCTGGATCAGGTCTTCCGGCCGGCGGACATTGAAATCGTTGTCCTCACCCGGATTCATATGGTGGCGCTCGCGCAGCAAACTGGTAATCTGACGCGTCGCTTCGGACATCGCGTCGCGAGAGACGGCAGAGCAAAAAATGTCATCCAGCCAGAAAGTGCCGGTGATTCTCTTCTGTACTGTGGTAAAGGGCAGGAGCACGAAGTCGTCCTGGTCCTGACCCATGGCAGAAAATCCTTTTGCTTGCAGGACACCTGTCACCTTGCACGGCAGACCCTGAATTCGGATGGTCGCCCCGATTGGGTCATCGCTTCCGAACAGGTTGTCAATCACGGTTTGACCCAGCACACAGACCGGAGCGGCGGCGTCAACGTCGGCCTTGGTAAAAAAAGCGCCCCGGCGCAACCGCCAACGCCGAATCTGGATGTACTCCGGCGCCACGCCCCGGTATCGGGTAGCCCAGTTCTCACCGCCGTAAACAACTTGAACGTGGCCATCTACATTGGGCGACATGCTCCTGATCAGCGGCACTTGCTCGCTGATGGCCAGAGCGTCACCGAGCACCAGAGACCGGGTGCCGCGCGCACCGGCCCGCATGCCATTTCGGTTACGGCTGCCCGCTTCGATCCAGACAAAATTATTCCCCAGGTTTTGCAGCTGTTCTTCTATCCGGCTGGAGCCCGCGTTCCCGATAGCAACGACGCAGATAAACGCGGCTACACCGACCGCGATTCCGAGGATGGTAAGGGCGCTGCGAAGCCAGTTGCGGGTCAGGGCTACGAACGCTTCGCGAAACAGGGCCTTGAAATTCATGAGAAAGCGGGCGGAGGTTGATTTTACTGCTAATCCTCATGGCGGCAAAGTGTATATCCCGAAGTAATGGGGAATGATCTGACCCCAGCGGCATCACGCGTGATGAGCTATGGCAGGAATGAATATATCGCGGCTAGACGGAAGCCTTTTGCGCCGCGGCTTTCGGGCCGCGTTGCTTGCGCAGTTCCACCTGGAAGGCTGCGGGCGCGAGGTTGGATCTTTTCCGGAACAGTTCCAGCAGCGGGTCTTCACTGCCGGTGGCGGATTGATGGGGCCTGACGAGCCCGCCCATGTCCAATCCCTCGGGTTCCACCAAAAGTTCGGGGAGAACGCCGTTGCTGTTGGTCAGGGCCTGGATAAATCGTTCAAGCTGGTTGCGTTGCGCGTCGGTGGTTTGAGTGAATTCAATTCCCATACCCAGCTCGGAATGCATCACCAGCACTATGCCCTGGGCCCGAAACCCCACGCCGGCAACCTTCATGGAGAGGATGATGCGAGTGCCGAGGGGAAAGGGTGAAGCCGTATCGAGATAGCAGCCGCCCAGGCTGAGGTCGGTCAGCTTGCACGGGGCCGGCGGATCATCCTCCTCAAATTCGGGAGCGCGACTGGCCAGCCACTGGTTCAGATCGTCACGCATGGCCGGCGTCAGGTTCAGGAAGCGGAGTCCAACCTGGCGGCCGGGGTTTTCCCAGGCTACTTCACCGGTACACTCAATCTTGTGTTGGGTCCCGGGCAAAGAAAACTGCAGGGACACGGGGCCGAGATTTTTGGGGCGGTGGGCCAGTTGTACGGCAATGCCGCCTTCGCCGATGTCGCTGCTGACCGCGCGCAGCTGTCCAGCACCATCGTTTACCTGGATAGTGACCGGAGTTTCAACTGTGATTCGGGCATTGCGGCGCCGTTCGCGCTTCATCAGGGCCCGTACTGCA